>NZ_JBHFKV010000004.1:0-190077 GCF_042879355.1 Photorhabdus sp. RM71S
GTTTCGGTCAGTTGTGTATAGGCCATAGTGCATTTTCCTTTGGCGAGAAAGATGCCTACTATAGCAACTGACCGCCCTTCTGAAAAATTGCACTTATTAGTCGAATCTGCCCTGGATAGTTAATTTTATATTAAGTTATTGTCAGATTGTTCACCTCTTTTGTTGTTTTGGTTATCGGTTTACTCTGATTTTTGAAAATTAAATTCGGTCAAATCTTATTTTACATTTAAGTAGATAAATTTCTAGCGTTATTAATGAATAATTATTTATTTATTCGTTTTATCTATATGTAGTAGATTTAATTTATGCACTTTTTATTCGATTTTTATTCACATAAAGTGCATAAATTGTGCATAAAAATACTTTTTGGAATTTTGAACAAGATCAAAAAGTATTTTTTTTGTGTACAACTTGTGTTGACTTTGTTAAGTATGGGCAACAGTATCTGTCTAATGGCTGAGCAACTATGTTTTAGGAAATAGTCATGGGATTAATAAGAATAATATTAAATAGATCCTGTAATCTTATTATTTTTAAGGCTTTTTAGGTTTCAGTTTGGTAAACCTTTTACTTGGCATACATTAAATAAGTTGTGTAAGTGTGAGACGAAAAATGATGCGGGGCATATTACTTTCTCTCATCCGTGTACTCTCTATTTTAAGGGGAAATGATCTATGTTAGAAAATATTCAGAGAAGTTGGTTTGAACACTATATGGTGCCCTGTTTCTCTCCTGCTAAGTTCATACCTGTTCGGGCCAAAGGTTCGAAAGTATGGGATCAAGATGGCAAGGAATATATCGATTTTGCCGGTGGAATTGCCGTTAATTCATTAGGTCATGCGCATCCTGAATTAAAGGATGAGTTAATTTCTCAGATTGAGAAAATATGGCATATAGGTAATGGTTACACCAATGAACCTGTCCTGAAATTAGCCAAAAGACTGGTGGAGAATACGTTTGCTGATAAAGCATTTTTCTGTAATTCAGGGGCGGAAGCTAACGAAGCAGCATTAAAGTTAGCCAGGAAATATACCGCTGATAAATATGGAAAAAATAAAAATGAAATTATTTCATTTAAAGATTCTTTTCATGGTAGAACATTATTTACCGTTACCGTAGGAGGGCAGCCAAAATATTCACAAGATTATGCCCCTCTTCCGCAAGAAATTACGCATCTTCCTTATAATAATTTATCTGCGATCAGAGAACATATTTCTGAAAACACCTGTGCGGTTATTGTCGAACCTATTATCGGTGAGGGCGGTGTTATTCCCGCGGATCCGGCGTTCTTGCAGGAATTACGGACTTTATGTGATCGTTTTCAAGCGCTGCTTATTTTTGATGAAATTCAAACAGGGGTAGGCCGTACAGGATACCTTTATGCTTATCAGGAATATGGTATTGAGCCTGATATTCTTACTAGTGCTAAAGGTCTCGGTGGCGGTTTTCCTATCGGCGCTATGTTAACAAAGCAACCTATCGCAGCGGTTTTTCAACCTGGAACACACGGTACCACATTTGGCGGTAATCCTCTGGCGGCGGCAGTTGCCGATAAGGTGCTTTCTATTGTTAATCAGACGGAATTGCTCACCGGCGTTTTGCAACGTCACGATTACTTCATGGATAAATTATCGAAGCTGAATCAGCGTTACCAAATATTCAGTTGCTTGCGAGGTAAAGGGCTGCTTTTAGGTGCTGAATTGGATAAGGCTTGGCAGGGTAAGGCGAAGCAATTAACTAACTTGGCGGCAGAGGAGGGATTAATTGCCTTGATCGCGGGTCCAGATGTGTTGCGCTTTGCGCCGGCATTAAATATCGAATTTGCTGATATTGATGAAGGTCTGGTTCGTCTTGAAAGCGCCATCATGCGGTTTGTAGGTTAATAGTTGAAGGTGACGTTATGATGCTTTTCCGAGCTGTCCAGCATAGTGACTTAAATGGGGTTCAATCTTTATCTCAACACGCTGGTATAGGTTTGACATCTTTTCCCAATAACCTGGAGCAATTACGCTCACGTATTGCACGTAGCGTTGATACTTTTGAGGGAAAACTGGCCAGGGCTCAGCAGGGATTCTTGTTTGTGCTGGAAGATACCAGCGTGAATCGGGTGGCGGGTGTCAGTGCCATCGAAGTGGCGGTTGGGCTGGAGGAGCCGTTTTATAACTTTCGGGTACAAAAAACCATTCGTTCATCACGTGAATTGGGGATTTATAAATCTATTGAAGCGTTGACTTTGGAACAAGATCAGACCGGTAACAGTGAATTGTGTACGTTGTTCCTTGATCCGGAATATCAGAAGGGAAGAAATGGGATATTTCTTTCCAAAGCACGTTTTCTTTTTATTGCCGCGTTTAGGGATATTTTTTCTAAAATTATATTCGCTGAAATGCGCGGGGTTGCCGATGAGCAAGGAAATTCCCCTTTCTGGAATTCACTGGGACAACATTTTTTTGGCATTCCTTTTTCCGAGGCGGATTACTTAACCGGTATTGGGTCGAAAACCTTTATTGCCGAACTCATGCCCCTTCATCCTATTTATATATCCTTATTATCTGCTGAGGCGCAGAAGGTGATTGGACAGGTCCATGAGAAAACAGTACCCGCGCGGGCAATTCTTGAAAAAGAAGGGCTTACCTATCAAGGCCATATCGATATTTTTGATGGCGGCGCTTTATTACAGGCTGAGATTAACCGGATACGGGCAGTAAAAGAGAGTCGTCTCGTTCCTATCAGTAAAGTCGAATCAGTGACCAGAGACGATGGTGTTCCTTGCATCGTTGCCAATCAGCATTTTAATGAGTTTCGAGCGCTTTTATTGAATGTGGCGTGTGACAGTCATGAACTTTTTTTGACAACCGCTGAGATGGATGCACTTCAAGTAAGCGATAGGGATCAGGTGCGGCTCGTTAGTCTCTTTCCAAAGGAAAATTAAGCATGAATTATAAAGTACATTACATTGGGGGAAGATGGATTGAGGGGCAGGGTGAGTCGATAACTAAGTTTTCCCCAATAGATCAACAGATTCTGTGGCAAGCTAACAGCGCCGATGCTTCTCAAGTCAGAGCTGCTTGTCATGCTGCCCGCGAGGCGTTTTATGCCTGGTCACATTTGCCCGCCAGTGAGCGGATTAAGGTTGTTCAGACATTTGCGGCTTTGCTGAATGAGGAGAAAGAAACGCTTGCTCGTGTTATCAGTCAGGAAACCAGTAAACCGTTATGGGAAACTCGAACTGAAATACAATCCATGATAGGTAAGGCGGCTATTTCTATCGAAGCGTGGGAACAGCGTACTGGTGAGTCAGAAACGATTATGCCAGACGGCCGTGCCTTACTGCGTCACCGTCCTCACGGTGTGATGGCGGTTTTTGGTCCGTATAACTTTCCTGGGCATTTGCCTAATGGTCATATTATTCCCGCGCTTATTGCGGGTAATACACTGGTGTTTAAACCGAGTGAGCTGACACCGATGACTGCGGAAGAAACAGTGAAATTATGGGAAAAAGCCGGTTTACCCGCCGGTGTGCTAAATCTGGTTCAGGGAGCACGCAGTACCGGGACAGCATTGCTGGAGGATAAGCAGATTGATGGCGTACTGTTTACGGGGAGTGCCAATACTGGCTTTCACTTTCACCGCATGCTTGGTGGTCAGCCAGAGAAGATGTTGGCACTTGAAATGGGGGGAAACAATGCATTGATCGTCGATGCTTGCGACGATATTGATGCCGCTGTTTACACCATTGTGCAGTCAGCATTTATCTCCGCCGGTCAACGTTGCACCTGTGCCCGCAGATTGTTGGTAAAAAATGGCACGCACGGAGATGCGGTGATTAAGCGTCTGGTGGAGGTGACAAAGCGGATCGTGCCATCTCATTGGGATGCTCAACCTCAACCGTTCATTGGTGGCGTCATTTCTCTACAGGCTGTGCAAAATCTATTGGAAGCTCAAGATCGGCTACAAAAACTTGGTGGCATCTCTTTGGTTTCGCTGGAGCAATGCGAGCCGCAATCAACGTTGTTGATCCCAGGAATTATTGATGTTAGCCAAATCGCTGATGTTCCTGATGAAGAGTATTTCGGGCCGCTGCTCATGCTTATGCGTTATGACACGTTTGATGAAGCGTTGGCAATGGCGAATAACACCCGGTTCGGATTGGCTACTGGTTTGATTTCGCCGGATGCTTCGTTGTTCCAGCGCCTGTCGGAAGATGCCAGAGCGGGCATTGTGAACTGGAATAAACCGTTGACAGGAGCTTCCAGTAAAGCGCCTTTTGGTGGCATTGGCGCGTCGGGAAACTTCCGACCCAGTGCTTATTATGCTGCTGATTACTGTGCCTGGCCGATGGCATCCTTTGTTGCCGACGAACTCACTTTACCTGAAACGCTTGCGCCGGGGATTCATTTCCCTGATTAATCGTTTAACGGGATAGATTTCAGTTTATACAATTTTTTCAGAGGGATTTATGGCTGGTTTTGAAGCAAATTTTGATGGGTTGGTCGGCCTGACCCATCATTATGCGGGGCTTTCAGTGGGTAATGAGGCTTCTATTAATAATAAAGACAGCATATCTAACCCACGTAAAGCCGCGCTGCAAGGGGTGATGAAAATGAAAGCGCTGGCGGATGCGGGATTTATTCAAGGAGTGCTTCCTCCGCAACAACGCCCTAATATCCCTGCTTTACGTAATTTAGGTTTTGTCGGCAGTGATGAGCAGATACTTCATAAAGCAGCCAAATATTCTCCGGCGTTATTATCAAAACTGAGTTCTGCTTCATCAATGTGGACAGCAAATGCGGCAACCGTGTCACCTTCGGCGGATAGCGCTGATCAGCGAGTCCATTTCACGGTAGCAAATTTAAACAACAAATTGCACCGTTCGCTGGAAATGGAAACGACGTCAGCCGCGTTAAAAGCCACTTTTGCTGATCAAAACTATTTTGTCCATCACCAGGCTCTTCCACAACATGAAGATTTTGGTGATGAAGGGGCGGCAAATCATAATCGCCTTGGCGGTGATTATGATGCGCCTGGCGTACAGGTGTTTGTCTATGGCCGTAGCGCATTTCGCGGCGGCCCAATGCCCAAATGTTATCCGGCGCGGCAAACATTGGAAGCCAGTGAAGCGATCGCGCGATTGCATCAGCTTAATCCGGCACAAACCGTTTTTGTCCAGCAAAACCCGGTCGCCATTGACAGTGGGGTTTTCCATAACGATGTGATTGCGGTCAGCAACCGAAATGTCCTTTTTCACCATCAATATGCTTATCTTAATCAGTCTCAGGTGCTGACCGAAATTAAACAGAAAATGGCGGTGTTGGGGCAGGATTTTGTCACGATTGAGGTGCCTGCTGAGCAGATCAGCATCAAAGATGCGGTTGATTCTTATCTCTTTAATAGTCAGTTACTGAGTAAAACTGATGGGAAAATGATGATCGTTGTTCCTGAGGAGTGTCGCCAAAGTTCCGCCGTTTGGGATTATTTACAGTTGCTGATTGCGCAAGCCTCTTCACCGATTAATGACGTCCGTGTGTTTGATTTGCGGGAAAGTATGCGCAATGGCGGCGGTCCGGCCTGTTTGCGTCTGAGGGTGGTACTAAACGATGCTGAATTTCGTGCTGTCAATCCCGCAACATTGATAAATACGTCGCTTTGCGATCGCCTGATCAAATGGATAGAACGCCATTATCGTGATGAATTATGTACCCGCGATCTGGCTGATCCCCAATTACTTCGAGAAGTTTATACCGCTCTGGATGAGCTTACCCAGATCCTGAATTTAGGATCGATCTATGAATTTCAGCGCTAAATTGGAGCAGATATGGATCTGTTAACGTTATTGCTTGAAAAAAAACTTGCCGACCACCTGACATTCCCAGAAACAATGAATGCGCATTGGTTGGCCGAAGGCGTATTGCAACTGATTCCCCATGAAGGGGAAAATCGGTCTCTGGTGATTTCCGCCGGTATTCACGGTAATGAAACCGCGCCTATTGAAATATTGATTCAGTTACTCGCACAGTTGGCGGATGGTACATTAACACTAAAAAATAATTTATTGATTATCTTCGGTAACTTACCTGCGATGCGTGCGAATCGACGTTATCTACATCATGATTTGAATCGCATGTTTGGTGGCCGTTACCTGGATTTTCCTTTGGGAAATGAGCGAGCACGTGCGGCGGAACTTGAAGATGTTGTGAGTCGCTTTTTTGCTGAACCTGCGGTGTCGTCGACAAATATTCGCTGGCATATTGATCTGCATACCGCTATACGCGCTTCTCATCATGAGCAATTTGCGTTATTGCCTGTTCAGAATCGTCCCTTTTCTGCTGAATTTATGCAATGGTTGCATGACAGCGATATTGATGCGCTCGTTTACCATCGAGAGAAAGCGGGGACTTTCAGCCATTTTCTGAGTGAAAAGTTTGGGGCGGATAGCTGTACGATGGAGATGGGTAAAGCAATGCCTTTTGGGGAAAACGATTTAACAAGGTTCCAAAAAATTACCGATGCTCTCTATGGTTTAATTTCTTTATCGCCAATAACAGCACGCATTAAATCTGAACTGAAACATTACCAGATAATCAATTCCATTATTAAGAGTCACGACAGTTTTCAACTTCATATCCCCGCAGATACCTTGAACTTTACTGAATTGCCAGAAGGATTTGAAATCGCCAGCCAACATGATTGTCATTGGGAAATTAAATTTCCGGCGAAATTTATTTTATTTCCTAATGCTGAGGTTGCTAATGGATTACGAGCAGGATTATTACTTGCTTTAAATGAAAAAATAATTAAATAAATAAGACATTATTCCATTTTTTTCCTGAAGCCGTGGTAACTTCTTTTTTAGAAAGATTTAGCAGTCAACTGCTTTTTTAATGACGGACGGGTATTATCATGAAAAAAAATAATAAAAATCAACAAAACATTTCGGTAGAAAAATTAACGGATCCGCAAGAGCTTCATCGAGGGCTAAGTGCACGTCATATTCAATTAATTTCCATTGGCGGAGCTATTGGTACCGGTTTATTTATGGGTTCAGGAAAAACCATTGCCGTATCCGGTACATCGATCATTATTACCTATGCGATTGTGGGTTTCTTTGTCTATATGGTGATGCGGGCGATGGGAGAATTACTTCTTACTAAACTGAATTATCGCTCTTTTGCTGATTTTGTATCGGACTATTTAGGCACGAAAGCCAGTTTTTTTCTCGGCTGGACTTATTGGATGAGTTGGGTTGTCTCTTGTATTGCTGATGTTGTGGTGTGTGGTGGGTATATTCAATATTGGTTTCCCGGTGTCTCTCTTTGGGTGCCTGCATTTTTAACGCTAGGTTTACTTGGTACTTGTAATCTTCTTTCTGTCCGCTTATTTGGCGAAGCTGAATTCTGGTTCGCCATGATTAAGGTTGTTGCGATTTTAGCGCTGATTATTATTGGTTTTGGTATGGTGATGGTAGGCTGGCAATCACCGGATGGTATGATCGCTTCTGTGAATAATTTGACTGATCCATCGGTATTTTTGCCAAACGGTATTTTTGGTTTTTTTGCCGGTTTTCAAATAGCGATTTTTTCTTTTACCGGTGTTGAGTTAGTTGGCACGATGACGGCAGAAACAAAAGATCCGGAAAAGATATTGCCGAAAGCCATTAATTATATCCCGATGAGAATTATGATTTTCTATATTTTCTCCATGTTGAGCATCATTGCCGTTACTTCTTGGGGACGGATCTCATCTGAAACCAGCCCTTTTGTGACACTATTTGCCTTGGCGGGTCTGCCTGCCGCCGCCGCAGTGGTTAATTTTGTTGCATTAACATCGGCAATGTCCTCTGCTAATAGTGGATTATATGCTTGTACACGTATGCTTTATGGCTTATCAACGGAAAAGAATGCACACCGGAAATTTAAAATTCTTTCCCGTAATACTGCGATTCCTATACATAGTCTGATATTTTCTTGTTTCTGTATGGTGGTTGGTACGTCACTTTTATTTATCGTACCGAATGTCATGCAGTTATTTACGATTGTATCAACCGTTGCTTCGATTATGGTGATTTATAGCTGGTGTGTGATTTTGATTGCCTATTTGGTTTATCGTAAGAATTACCCTGATGTGCATAAACGTTCAATATTTAAGATGCCTTTGGGGGTATTAATGACTTGGCTGACCCTGATTTTTTTCATCTTTACCATAGTGGTAATGGTTTTTGACCCAGATACATTGGCTGCACTCTGTGGCACGCCTTTATGGTTTATTATGTTAAGTATTTTATGGCGCGTAAAAAAGAAAAATGAGGCACAGGAAGAACAGCGTTATCAGATAAAGAAAGAGAGTTTTCGTTCATAGGCAGCTAATTGAGAAATAATAAATTATGGCCCGCATCTGCTGTTTAGCCCTAAACAGCCTTCCATGCTACGTGCATTATTAGTCGAATCCAGCATTGGATATTTATAACTTCGGTATTTCCATTAAAATTTAATTACAACCGTTGATGATTTATTTTATTTATCATCACATTTTTTAATTAATTTTGAGTTGCTTACCGATAATGTCCGATAGGCAGGCTGGACGTCTATCATAGAAAAACGTCACGCCAAATTGGCTAAGTAATGTCAATAACTAGCGTAAGGTAACGGCATTATGTGATTTGAATACGTGCGCAATAATATGTTTGTGAAATGTGGTTATGGGGATGGAAAGCCCATTGTACTTGGTGTTTCGCGGAATGTGTAGACTTGTGGCTGAAATCGAATGGGTGGGAATTATGATATCGGTAGCGTTGATATTCGGATGTTAAATGACCGTTTTAGTCAGCGCCTTTAGTCTCTCTACAGCAAGGATATACAACATCAATCTTTGCCATTTAATGTATTTAAAATAGTACAGGGCATAGATAAATCATTAATATTGCTAATTGTTTTATAATAGATTATATGCAAATATATAATCTATTATCTATTATCTATTATCAATTGTCAGTAGATAATTGATAATTGTTGTGAGGGAGGATGTTCATAGTGAGTGAAATTCAGCGATCCACCAGGAAAGTTGAAATGGGTCATACGGTTTTCAGAACTATAACACAGCCTTTTAATTGCTAAAAAAATCAATAATATAAATATAGGCGCATATGCAACAAGTTAACATCTCAAACAGCCACCGTCTGGTTCAATCCGAGACTGAGCTACTCGACCTTATTCTCACCGAAGTGACTAATGCTCCACATCCGGATCTCGTTATTATGGCAGGGCATTTCATGCTCTTCCTTGACGAAGACCAAGGATGCCTTGTACCGGGAGTCATTGAAGAAAATACTGCTCCTATGCGAGAAAAAATTGAGCGACGCGTAGGGATCTTTCCTGGATACACCTGGGAACTTGGTGTTCGAATCGCAGAGCAGCTTGAACATCAATTCGAAGCGATAAAATTCCTGCTACTCATCAACGATTGGCAATATGTTTCGCGTGACAGCGGGCCAGCATCTGAACTAAGACGTGCCTTCTACGAGCAATTCTCCGCGCTTCCGGCCTCGTACAAATCCATCTTAGAGCGCAGTGGGCAATTTTCTGAGCAAAACATGCTCGCAAGCCGGAAACATCCTATTGCTTATCCGGAGACTTGGCTGAAATACCGATTCCAGAAAAGCGCCGATAAGTTGGTCAAAGCAGGGCTCTTGAATCGTCGCGTTCTCGACAATGGCCCTGATGCCGGAACCGAAATTTCCCTTGTGGACGAAAACGGCGACTATAGACCTCTCATTACCTGCGGTGTTACCGGATGTGCGGGAGAGATCACTGAGATGATCTCTGAGGTCTACAAAGCGCAACATCGCCTTTTGGTGATCTTTGCCCCCGGAGAATGTTTCCAACCGGTTAAAACAGGGGTCAGCACGGCGCTTTCTCTGTATGGGCTTGCGGGTATGAAGGTGATTGTTGCGGACCCCGGTGGAAGCGGAGAGATGCAGACGCAAGAGATCTACTCGAAGCTCGTTAACGTTGCCGTCTTCACTTCCTGATGGGGAGTCGCTATGAATGTCAATGAAAACCCGACTGGCGTAATCTATTTGGATCATTGTGCCACGACACCATGCTTTCCTGAGGTCGTCGACATCATGCGATTCTACATGGAGCATGAATTCGGTAATTCTTCCTCCGCCCATGTGATGGGGCGTCGTGCCCGGCATGCGATTGAGAATGCCGCCCAGCAAGTGGCGTCTCTCATCGGTGCTCGTCCAGAGGAGATCGTCTTTACATCGGGGGCCACGGAAGCCAACAATATTGCGCTTTTCTCAAGTTTTACTCACAACGAATGCGCTCCTGCGGGGGCGCTGCTTTGCCCCATCGACCACAAATCTGTGTTACTGGTCGGCAAAGAGTTGAGCCGTCGGGGGCTGGCCGTCGAGTATCTGCCGGTTGCCGCTAATGGCCGGGTACAACCGGAAGATGTCATGACCAAACTGACCGCCGACACCCGTATCGTCAGCGTTGCTCATGTGAATTCCGAACTAGGCACAGTTCAGCCGGTGGATGAAATTGCCGCAATCACGCGTCGGTCAGGCGCTTGGCTACATGTGGATGCCGTCCAGTCTGTCGGCAAAATTCCCATGAACGTCAAGGAAACGGGAATTGATATGCTTTCATTTTCCGCCCACAAAATGCGGGGACCGAAAGGCATTGGGGCACTCTTCGTCGATGCGCGTGTTGCGGGACATTTGAGGCCCTTCATCTATGGCGGCGGCCAGAATCATCTGCGCAGCGGCACCTTGCCAACGCCGCTGATTGTAGGGTTTGGTCTTGCTTGCCAGATGGTTCAGTCGACCCTTGTTCAACGCCAAGCAAAAGTCACTGCATTGAGAGACTATTTCATTACTTGCCTTCATCAAAGGGTGCCGAACGCAGTGTTGAATACCGATCTCTCTTGCAGTTCCCCATACATCGTGAACGTCCAGTTCGAAGGTATCGCTTCGGAGGCACTAATATCCGGGTTACATCAGGTGGCTATATCGTCAGGTTCAGCCTGCAACTCTGCGGAACTACAGCCTTCGCACGTACTTACCGGCATCGGCTTGAGCTCAGCTCAGGCCAATGCATCGGTTCGGTTCTGTTTTGATCCGGATCTCGACAATGCGGTACTGGATACCGCAATTGAACACCTCGTCTTTCGATTAAATTCTATTCGCTAGGAGCATTATCCATGACTATGCAAACTTCTTCTTCAAGCCCTGGCACTGGTTTTTACGAGCGGGCTTTCGGTAGTTTCTCTGCGGAAGCAGTATCCGAGGTACGCAAAGAGACCTATGGCGAAGACTTGGGGCAGAACAACTGGTCTTCTGCTGATGAATTTAGAAAGTTCTCCCAATGGCTTCAATTATCCGACTGTTCTCATGTGCTGGATGTATGTAGTGGGTCCGGAGGACCGGCCCTGTTTCTGGCAAGGACCAGCGGTTGTAGGGTGACGGGAGTTGACATTCATCCTGACGGCCTCCTTACCTCCCGGCAACTTGCGGTAGATTTTGGACTAGAAGATCGAAGCAACTTCGTCGACAGTGATGTTCGTCAGCCTCTGCCATTTCCCGACGGCACTTTTGACGCACTATGGTGCATCGACTCTGTCATTCACATTCCAGATCGGTTGGCCTTGTTGCGTGAGTGGTGCCGACTACTGAAGCCGGGCGGACGGTTTTTGTATACCGATCCTACCTTGGTAACGGGCATGCTGAGTAAAGAAGAGATAATGGTACGTGGTATGCCAGGTTATTTCCTCTATACCCCGATCGGGTTGAACGAGCGTTTCATCAGCGAAGCGGGTCTTTGCCTTGAAATGCAGGTGGACCTTACACAAAGCGTTGTTGAACTCAGTGAACGCTGGCGTGCTGGGCGTGAGAAGCGTAGGGAGCAATTCATTGCAATGGAGGGTGAAGAAGCGTTCGGACGTATGCAGAATTTCTTGTCCACCACTCAGTTAGTTTCAATCGAACGCAGGTTGTCGCGCGTGGCCTTCGTCGGTTATCGTCCTTAATTGTTCCCTGTCCGATTGGGCAGATTAGGTGTTTTACCTATTTTATCTTCACTGTTGCCGGGCTGGACGCCCGGTTTAATCGTTCTGGTTAGACAACATATTATGCCTGCGGTTCTTTTGGTTTCTTTAAATAAAAAACGGATATGAGTTATCAGTAAGCGTGTTATTTAAATAGAAAAAACATTTTTGTTGAGAGATATATTATAAAGAGAGGCAGATTCGACTAGTAAGAGAAAATTCTCATTGCTAGATGTTTTCCAATAGATATAAATAGACACTTTATTTTCTGAATTATGTGGATAGCTATAATTGCAATTGGATGATATCTATTATATTATTTTGGAATAATAAATAGATGGCTGTTTTATTCATATGATATTATAACAACTAAAAAATTATCTATTTTATATGTTATTGAAATTGTCTTTTTTTGTGTTTTTGTTTTTTAATTTAATTATTATGGAGCTTGTATTTTTTGATTTAACAATCTATCTTTATTTAAGATAGCTAATAACAAGAGAGACTAATTAAATGATATGATTTATATTGCGAAGTTATTTTGTTATTGATCCTTTATTTATATACCTAATAGATTTCGAGTTGCAGCGCGGCGGCAAGTGAATGAATCCCCGGGAGCATAGATAACGATGTGACTGGGGTGAGTGAAAGCAGCCAACAAAGCAGCAGCTTGAAAGATGAAGGGTATAGATGGATTTGTTAATAACGGATATGAAATATATCTTTGTTTTTATTGGCATCAATACTATCAATAAAGCAAGGAGAGAAATATGAGTTTTAATAAAAAAATCTTTCTGATTTTCACTTTATTAACTATGAACCACTTTAGTATGGCATGTAATATTGATCCAATGGTGGAAAATATAATAAAAAGTTATGGTCTACAAGAGACTAAAGTGATGTCTATGTATAAAAAATGTGAATTGGATGTGGTGAATACCGGAAATAGAATTATATTAACTAATAATAAATCCCAAAATAGGGATGAACATGCAGGGATAGCGATGTACTGGTATCGAGGAATGGGAATAGAGGAATATAAGTTATTTGATAGTAATAACTTTAAAAAAATTCCTTGCGCTAACATTCCGAATCGCTTTTGCGGGATTTCTCCTGAATATACTTACGCGAAGAGCTATCCGATGAGAGAAGATAAAAAATTCGTTATAGAATTTAGTACAGTAGAACCTGGCTGGCTATATAATGAATTTACAACTAAACATAACTGCGAAATTAATATTGAATCAAGAGGAGAATCATATGGACTGGGTGGAATAGTCACCTTGAAAAAAGATGAATCAAATTGTAAGCCTAAAGGTTATAAGGTAGGGAATGAGTTTAATAAATGGCTATCAGAAAAGCCAATTAAAATAGAGACTACAATTTCTTATGTGCAATTACCTATACCGAACTAATCCTTAATATCTGTTATATAATCATATGATTATCAACGATCTTTTAGCATCGAATGCCTGCCTGCTGGCTTCGGTGCTTTTTCTTATTGGTTAAAGCTATCCCAATGACATATTTTTTAATTTAATTATATTGGAATTTGTTTTTGTTTTTTATAGTTAAATAATCTATCTTATTTGAATCAGATAATAACAATGAGGATTAATGTATTGGTTATATATTGTCTGCAATAGTGTTTTTTAAATCAACATATAATGATGAAATCTATTTTCATTTGATTAAGTACCAAAACCATAAATAAAGCAAGGATAGAAATATGAATTTGAATAAAAAGGTTTTCCTTATTTCCCCATTTTTATTAGCGATTAGTAGTTTTAGTATGGCATGTAAGACAGATCCACAGATAGAAAAAATAATCACTAAAAATGGACTGCAAAATACCAAAGTAATGTCTATGTATAAGAATTGCACACTTTCAGTCACAGCAAATACACCTAATAAAGTGACATTAGTCAATAAGAAAGCAGCAAAGCGTGATGATCAAGCAGAAAAAGCGATGTACTGGTATAGAGGGATGGAAATAAAGGAATATAAAGCATTTCACCAGAATAAGTATAAAAGCCTTCCTTGTGTTAAAGGAGAAAGTTTTTGTGGAATTGCTCCCCAATATACTTATTCGCAAAGTTATTTGACAAATAAAAAACCTGGAGTTGTTATTGAGTTTAGTACAATAGAACCGAAATGGTTATATAATGAATTTACAACTAAGCATAAGTGTCAAGTTAAAGCTGAGGGAGGAGGAACATACGGGCTTGGTGTGACAGGAACATCAGCGAGTTGTGATGATCAATACAAGAAGCTTGGAATAGGGAATGTATTTAATAAGTGGTTAGAAAAACCAGCAAAGATAGATGTTATAATCTCTTATGTATTATTGTCAAAGTAAGATTTAATATCTTTTTTAGTTGCGTGATTGTCAGTTTTAAATGATTTTTTTCAAAAAATGCAGCACCGAATATTCATGATTTCGGTGCTTTTTGTTGGTGATAGATTTAAGTAAATTCTGTGTTTCATGTTAATAGATAAAATGGGTAGGATTTTTTGAATCTACATTATGAGGTTATTTAGATTTTTATGGTATAAAAAATTAGTGGTTATTATTTTTATATATAACATTTGAATATTGATAAATTGTTTATTTTATATATTGTTGAAATTGTTTTATAAATTTTCCCATATTGATTCTGATGTGTTTAAATAAAATATTTTACAGTTTAATAATTCTGTAATTTGTATTTTTTGATTTAATAATCTATCCTTATTTAAGGAAGGTAATAATAACTAATTGAATTAAATGATTTATATTGTAATGTTCTATTGTTATTAATTTCTTATTTATATCTAAATTGTGATTTAAATTATTATTTATGTAGTAAATTATGTCTCAACTTAATAATAACGAAATTCATTTTTGTTCCATTGAGTGATATACCTAATAGATTTCGAGTTGCAGCGCGGCGGCAAGTGAGCGAATCCCCAGGAGCATAGATAACGATGTGACTGGGGTGAGTGAAAGTAGCCAACAAAGCAGCAGCTTGAAAGATGAAGGGTATAAAACCATAAATAAAGCAAGGAGAGAAACATGCATTTGAATAAAAAATTTTTCCTTATTTCCCCGTTTTTATTAGCGATTAGTAGTTTCAGTATGGCCTGTGTGAAAGATCCGGAGGAAGTTAGAACTGAGGTAAAAAAAGTAATAAGAAGCAATGGCCTGCAAAATACTGAAGTGATGTCGCTGTATGAAAATTGCGAACTTAGAGCGAAATTAAGCGGTTTTGAAAAGAGAAATGACGTTGAATTAAATAACACTTCTACTCATAATCAGGAGGCTAAGGAAGTAACAGCACAGTATTGGTATAGAGGGATGGGCAAAAATGAATATATATCATTAGACAAAAGTGGATATAATGCAATCCCTTGTGTTAAAGAAGAAAGCTATTGTGGAATTGCACCTGAATATACTTATGCAAAAAAATTTCCGAAAGATAAAAATAAGGATGAAAAGCCAAAAATTACTATAGAATTCACTACAGAAGGAGCTGGTTGGTTATATAAAGAATTCAGTACACCAATAAAAGAAGGAGGACATGGGTGTAAAATTAAAGCGGAAGGTGGAGGGTCATATGGGCTTGGTAGAACAGGAACATCTGGTGATAAAGTGAGTAGCTGTAAGCCTGATAAATATAAGGTAGGTGATGAATTTAATCAATGGTTATCAGAAAAAAGAATACAACATAAAGTTGCTTATGTATTGTTACCGAAAAAGCCATAAAAATAAGGTTTAACCTCTGTTCTGTTACCATATAATTATCAACCTTAAATTTGTGCAGATAAATATAAAGTGCCGCAATATGCGGCACGATTAAATTGTTTTTTGCGGTTCATTACGTGCACCGTTCTGCTCTGTTATCGAATTTATCCATATTGACGTCAACTAAGATCCATTGACCACCAATATATTTGCCAAGGTTTTCAGCGAGATGTTTTGGTACTTTGGATTTCGCCACGTCTGCCATAATTGCGGCGTCGTATTGCAATGGGCCATCAATGATCAGATCTGGACGTTTTTCCTGAGCCAAACGAGTTGCTTCACGAACTTTCTAAGCGGTTGATGATTTGGCTTCTTGAGAACAAGTAGGGGCAAAGAAGATCCCAGCGTAATGGCTGGGATCGCTTTCGGGTTAATCTTCGTATTTGAGATTTACATTAAGTTTCACTTTTTCAATATTAAGTGTGATAACACAGGAATGCCAAAAAGGAGCCTTCTCCGATTTAAAATTATCTAAAAGATAGATCCTTAACTCAACCAGTAAATCTAACAGTTGAGGACTGGCATCATAAGTATCATTAATCCATTTTTCTTCGCCATTCTTATTAACGTAATCGTAAGTAAACTCACCGCTATCATTCTCGGGTTCTAATGAAGCATTAACAATGATCTTAGATGCATCGTCAGGAGCTATAGAAAATAAAACCTTACCAATATCATTATAAATCTCTTGATCATCTCTCATCATTTTTCGCTCGGAGCATTTTTGAAGACTCTGTCAATAACTCTACCATTATCTACTGAATAACTCACAGTAAATTTGTCAGGTCTAAGACTATCATTAGAATAAGTAGGCTTTATCTTCATGTCTATAACCATGAAAGAACTCGCTTAAAATTGAATGGCCTGAGTCCAGTAGAGTTCCGAACTCAGGCATGATTAGTTGCTTAGTGTAACCTGTCCAACTTTTTGGGATCACTTCAATATATGGCAGGGATCACTTTCAGGTTAGTCCTCGTATTTGAATTCTATTCTGATTTTCATGTTTTCAAGGTCAACAGTGACGACACAGCCATACCATACAGGACGACCGCTAGTCAGATTGTTTTCCACGTAGTGTTTACGCAGCATTGCTAAATTTTCTATAAGATCTCTGTCTGTTTTTGGAGATGGGGGTAAAAACCACTTTTTACTCCCACTTTCATCAACATAGTCATATAGAAACTTAGCATGATCATTTTCGGGAGATAACTCTACATCCAGTAAAATCCTTTGTGCATCATCAGGAGCCGCTTCATATAATATACGACCAATTTCTGAATAAAGTTCATCATCACTTAACATTACTTACCCCCAGGTGCATTTATAAATCCTTCTCTTATCGGTCTTTGATAACTATCCAATAGGTTTTTTGAATTAAATGCGATTTATTTTTAAATAAAATACCCATTCAAAAAATATGAGATCTCGCCCTGTAATGTGACGGGGGCTATAAATCCCTTGTGTTAGCGTACGGCTAACACAGGGAGAGTGGTCATTTTATTAACGAGAAATTACGTAAATCTATTTACAAACTCTTGGCAGAGTATTTATTAATTGCCATTTATCCATACTTGCTGGAGCCAATCAGTGATATCTGACCACATTTCATCACTATAGCCATCATGGGACCAGTATCTAACTTGACCGCTAGGAAGGAGACAATAGTAGTTTCCGTTATCTTCACAAATAGGTAACCAGTCTTTAGGTACTCCTAACTTTCTTGCATCTTTAAGAGATTGTGATAACTCACCATAATTTTGTTTATCTTTAGTTACAGATAATAACTCTATGGAGCCATAGAAAACATTCCCTATTTCCTTTAAAACTTTTTTATAGTTATTAGGAAAAGTAAAACCAATCTCACGCTCATATTGTGCTAGCAATTCATCGTCTGGTAGATCTGTGTTGCTTGTTTCTCCACCAGATAGAAGTTTTAACTCATTGATAATTTTATCTAAATCGTTATTCATTTTTACACCTATTTATAGCTTTTGGCTCTATCTTTCCAATAGTTAGAACGCCATTTGTTAAATTCTGCTCTATTTATGCCTGAAGGAATACTATTGTCATTAATATGTATAACCCTATGATTTTCTTTATGGAAAGATTGTGTAACATGTGGTGAAGATTTACTGGCTTACCATCTGTACCGGTTGGTGCACGACCAGATGACATTAGCTCTATGTTCATTTTTCCTGATTTTGGGTCAATATATTTCGGATCGAATATATCATTATCTCTGATAAACCTTATTTCCTTGAAATGCAATTGGCTCTGCTGACCAATATAACCATATATAAATATATGGTTATATTTGACTTATTTATTATGTGTTTTTTACTGTAATTCAATAAAACTGCTTGTTATTAAAATAGGCTCATCATATGATTCTAAGTCTTCATTTAACCACATTTCCCCATTCCTGTCTAAATGAAATTTAACTAAAGACCCAAATTCGTCTAATGAAATAATAACATTAAGTTTACTAATGGGATTAAAAGAATTCCATGAAATAAGTAAGGAATTACAGAATAATATTGAATATTCTAAATAATCTTTATTCACATAGTCATCAATATGAAGTGAATTTACAAAACACTCAAATCCAACACAATCCTGAAAGTGTTTTTGGGATGCAGAAGAACTATAATTCATCATTTTTTTAGAGAAAAAACAATGTTCCTTTTCAATAAATCCACTGGAAATGATTGATTGTAGTTCATCTGTAAGAACCAAATGATTTCCTTTTAACTCATTCATTTTCTGTTTCATGCTTAAGTTAGCTTTTAGCATTATTTTTCTCCTAGGTATTGTTTCATGCCTTTATCAATCGCATTCTTAAAATTACTATTCTTTAATAACTCATTGACTTTTTTAGGCGCATCAGGAAATGTATTTGAAATGAGGTCATAATAGTACTTATTTCCTTGATTGTCTTGATAGTGTAATTGTCCTGCTCGTTGACCAGGATTTGGATTTTCCACATCAATACGTTCTTTACCTACTCCTTTCCAAATTGTTTTACTCGGCACTTGAACTCCATTTGCACCTATCATTTGACCATTTTTGTTTAGCGTATAGCCATGTGAAGATTGCTGACTTTTATTCTTCCCAACAATCGAAGCAACCGAAGCTTTACCGCCGATAGCACCGCCAATACCGGCAGATTCTACCGCTTCTTTGGCTATTAATGCACCTTTTTCCCAGGCAGGCAGCGAGTTATACAACAGCCCTAAATCGTTCTGATTTTCTGTCGTCACAAACTGGCTGATACGATGGGCATCCTCAGCCGATAAGTCAAACATCCATCTTAAGCCACTAATCGCATCCGCTGTTTTTATTCCGCCTTCTATTTCAGCCTGATAGGTCAGTGTGCATAATCCACCGTTCCCGGCACAGTCAGATAACATGTCTGCCCGTTGTGCTGCGCTCAGTTTGTTGTATTTGTTCCAGATTGTTTCGGTAGGCGTTCCTTGCTTATTAGCTTCTTGGAGCTCTCTGGCCAGATTGTAGGCATTCATAGAGTTCAGGTGGTTAAAGAGAATAACAATTTCTCCGGCATTAGCCCCACTGTTAGCGCCTTTGGCGCTATTGGTTGCAATGGCACCTGCAATGCTGCCAATGATTTTGCCGCCCGCCTGAATTTTCATTGGATCGCTGAATGTTTTATCCAATGTTATCGCGGCCAGTTCTGCCGCTAATGCTCCAGCAGCAGCCCCTTTGGCATCACCGCCGCCAATTTCCGCAGCAAGGGCAGAAACCGTCGCATGGCTGATGGCTTTTCCGGGTAAACCTAATACCTGACCGTTATCACCAATCAACCCGGCACCTTCGGCGTTAATCTGGCTGCCAATATTGGCAAGCAATGCTGTAGCGAAATTATCTTTAAAGCTGCCACCATTAATTGTGGTATTTAAACTGGAACTGATAATTGATTGTCCAGCAATACGTTGAGCGACTTTGCTCCAATCTGCGCCTTTACTTAATAGAGGGATATTTGAATGGGTTGATGAAGCCGCTGCGTTAGCGCCATCTTTAGTGGCAGTCCAACCCATCGCTTGATCGAACCCGGTCAGTGCACCACCAATGGCCATTGAAGTAATGGTTGATTTTACCGTGTCACTATTACCTAACTCTCTAAACGTTTTAGATAAGTTTCCTTGATTATTAACCAGAGTAACTGCTGCCTTAGAAGCTAAAGATGATATACCGGCAATGGTTGCGCCGGAAACAACAGCGCCTGTAGTCGTTGCTGTTGCGGCCGTTGCTGTGCCAACTCCTGTCGCCGCAGAAGCCGCAGATGCGCCAGCAGCGACAGCTAAACCTGATCCCGCAGTCACTGCTGCTACGGCTATTGCTATAACAGCAGAAGCTACCGGGCTTAATTGTTGGTTACTGTAATTCCAATTCTCATAAGCATCCTGAACTTCATTCCATTTTACATCATGTCGATTGTTTAAATCTTTTAACCAAGCAGTTTCTGGATTTTCTCCAAGCATCTTCAATGCAGTTTGCAGAGATTGGCTTTTTTGTGTCTTAATATCAGCGTTAATTCCTGAATTAGCATCTACGGTAAATAAGTTCCCAGCAGATATCGTTGGTAATGTCCAAATGGTGTTATTATGTCCACTATTAGATTGTTTGATGAAAAAACCTTTCGAATGACTAGTTGTTTGCTCAAATGAAATATTTGGCGTGGCTTTAAAATTAACAGAACCATGAGTACTAATAAGTCTAATGTTTTTACCTGCTTCTATTTTACTAGCTTCATAAGTACTGTCATCATGACTTAGCATAGTAATATTTCCAGCAGCAATAAATTCGCTTACATCATGGCCAGTTTTTTGACTAACTGTTGTGGTTGTTTTAGTACCACCAAAGAAACCTCCGCTTGAACTTTTTCGGGTTATTACATGTTTTTCTGAATTCCTTTGTGCTTTGGCATATAAATATCCACCTTTAGCTGCAACATCGATAGTACCTATACGCATTGCTTCTGCTTTATTATGGGCATCTATATCAGTTTGTAATTTTATTTCAGAATCACCTTTATTTTTGGCTTCTTGTATAGCTTTAACTAATTGATTATTAGCTGTAGCCAAAGTATTTTTAACCTGATTAATTCTAGATTCTATTTCATTTAGTTTATCTAGCTTAGGAGCTAATTTTTCTCGTTTTTCTTTAGTAGCAAAATCTCTCATGAATAATATACCTTTTTCACCAGCAGGCCTTCTATTACTTTTTGTCTTTTCATGAAAAGCGTTAAATGGAGCTTCTATTTCTGCAATAGCTCGTTTTAAATCATTTACTTCTTTTTCTAAGGGAGCTTTTTCTTTTTGAATTATTTCAAGTTTTTCTTGGGCTTCTCTTACTTTGGTTTCTGCACTAATTACAGGGCCGCTGTGATTTGATATAAAGATAGGATCTTTCCAAACAGCTCCTAACCCTTTCGCAGTTAATTTAGTTGCTTCAAATAAAATACTTCCATTGGTAAATAGTTTTAAAATACCACCAGCGGTTAATTCAGATACTTTGTTGATTGTTTTTTCAACACGCCCAGTATCTTTAGAATAGCTGCGATCAGAAATAGTCAGTGACTCAAAGCGCATATTATCATCAGAAAATGCGATAATATTACCATTGGCCGATAACTTTGTAGCTTCCGTTAAAAGTTTTCCACTGGTTGTTAAATTTATATCTTTGTCAGCCTTAATCGTTGTAATAATATAATTCATACCTATAGGTGGATTTTTAAAAGGAACGAGATGGTTCATTATATCTATTATAGTTTCCTTAAAAAAATGATAAGATATCGATAATAAATTTATTGAGTTTCCGGCTAATAAATTGGTTGAACCTTTCGTTAAAATGTCTGAGCCTTCTAAGGTGATATCATGCTGTGTATTGATGAGTAAATTATTGCCAGATTTAATATGAGTTTGGAGATTTGGAAATCTGGTGATAGTCGAAACTCTGAAATTCTTAGGATTAATTGCTTTTATATAATGATTAAAATCGTAACCAGCATATAGTTCAATATCCTTATCAGCTTCTAAATTTACTCTGTTTAAAGATAGGTTTCCACCGCTATTCATTAAAATTGAACCAGATGAATTTAATGTTACTGTGGGAGATAGGCTACTGAACAGTTCTGCTTCTCGATCAACTGAAATTGGTTGCATTATGTTATGATGGTTCAGTAAATCATCTGTGTGTTCAATAGTAATATCTTTATTAGCATTGAATGAAATATTTTTACTTTTGGATGCAAATAACGTATCTTTAATGTAAATGTTTTTTCCAGCAGAAAAACTTAAATCGTCAGATGCCTCTAATTTGTTTAGCCAGCGGGTATTATCTAAATGAAAAGATCTTAAAGGATCTTTTATATTTAAATTGCCATTGTGACTCATCAAAGCAACGTTTTTACTTTTTAAATTGCTTTGTAATAAGTTAATGTCATTAAGTGCCGTTATAGCAATATTTTCTCCAGAATTTAAGGCGGATAAAGATACTTTAATGGTGTCGTCAGAGATAATATTAATATCATTATCTGCTTTTATCCCGGTTGAAACATCAATGCCTTTGGCGTGCAGCAAAATATTCTTTGCATTTAAAGATATCTGGCTATTATCAGATATTATTTGATCAATACTGTTGGCTTCATCAGGTAATTTATTTTTTATCAGAATTGATTCTTTAAAATCAAAAACCAAATTATTTCCGGCGCTTAATTTTGATTCTAAAATTCTATTATTTTTCCATATTGAAATATATCTACTTAAGATATTCTTGATGTTTTCTTGGGAGCCATAGTATTCCTTGTATTTTTCTAATGTTCCTAAAGAGACTCCACTGTTTTCTAAATATGTTCCTGTAAGGATTAAATTATTCTTAGCTAAGATATTGCTGCTTTTATTAAGTAATTTATCTCCATATAAATAAGCGTTGTTACCGGATTCAATAATTGCTGGATTACTATTTATTTCTGATGTGAAATTAATGTATTCTAATTTTGTGTCTCTATGTGATACATCTACGTAAATAGGTTTTTCAAAATTAATTGAACCTTCTATTTTATTATCAGTATCCACTTTCTGAGTTTGTTTTGTTATTTTCAGACTTTCCCGTTCGTTAACTAAATTTTTCGTTCTTATGATTAAATCACCATTGTTTGTTTTTATAGTACCGGATTTATTTTCAACTAACTCGTTTTTATCTCCTCCCACATTCTTCTGAATCCACATATTATTATTGGCTTGCAGAAGTGCTTGAGCACCGATATTGCTGATAGTGTCACCATACACCCGCATATCTTGCCCAGCAGTCACACTACCTTTGTTGGTGATCTTATCACCAGTCAGAACAATATTCCTTGTTGCCTGAACCGGAGTATTCGGTTCGATATTGATTTCTTTAGCGCCCACATTTAAGCCTGTCTTAGCCTTAATATTGCCAAGTTCAATTTTGCCATTAGCACTTAATGTGATATCGCGTTGGGTACTGGTGATATCTTTCAGATTAACCCCAACACCATTTTCCGTTGCAATCAGGCGGATTTTATTGGCATACATACCACCCAACGCTTTGGTATCGATAGCCAGTTGTGGCGCTGCACCTTCACCGGCAATGGTCTTTGCCGTGCCGTCTTTGAAGGAAATTTGGTTGGCTCCTTGAGTGAGTGAAAGGTTATTGGCTTGAATTTTTCCATTCAGTTCAGTAGCCCGGCTGATAATATCGACATAATCTGTTGACTGGCCATTTAACCCTTTGCCGCCAATGGTGATTTGGCCTTTTGTCACTTTCAGGGCTTCAAGTGCACCTTGTTTATCAAATTGCGGTTTACCTGTAGTCAATACTGCTCCTGAGGTATTAATAAATCCACATCCATTACAGGTAATACCATTGGGGTTGGCTATCATGACGTTGGCTTTCTGGCCGGCAACCTCCAGCTGTCCCAGTAGTTCGGAACGGTTGCTTCCAGTGACTTCGTTGATAATAAGTTGGGCTGCTTTTCCATGCAGATTGGCGTTGGCACTGATTTGGCCGGCAAGTTGAGAGTTAACTGCTTGTGTGGCGTTATTTAATACTGCGCCCTGAGTGCCGGTATTAAATTCTTTATACGTATTGTGAGATATCCCAGCGTTATTAGGTGCAGCAATATTCACTATCGGAACATTGCCATTGTTATGTACTTGTGTCTGCGTATTGTCAGGGGTAATATCACCTGCCACTGCCGAATTAAGAGGATATATACCTGTCAGGTAAATTAAAAAATAACAGGTTCCCTTTGCCACAGGGCTGTTAAATTTATCCATATTGCGTCCTTTGATTAAATTAAGTCCAAATTTGTTGGTATGGTTTTATTAAAAATTGAGTGATGCAGACCAATAAACGACCCAGTGGTCTGGTCTGAGATGATTGGGATAAATTAGTGGTTTTCCTATTGTGATCGTCTGATTCATCCTACTGTGATTGAATGAAATACCTAGTGATGTTCCCGTGACATTACCTCCTTCGATTTGTCTTTTTTTATTATTCTCCAGCCAGCCTGTATCCAGTGCACTATTTAAAGAAAGTTCACCCAATAAAGGGAGCCTGGTTAATTTCCAGTTGAATTCATTGCGCCAATATCCACCATTATTCCCGATGAGATTTTGTTCTTTAAATCCTCGGACGGAATATTGTCCGCCTAATGAAAGGCGTTCACCGGCATAAAGATTATCCGGAGTAAACTGTCCATACAGGGAGGTCAGGTAATAAATATCTTCCGTGACAGGAATAAAATAACTACTGCTCAGGCTAAATTTACGAAACTGACTCTTGGGGGCGTTGCGGTCGCCGGAATTATCTTTAGTTGCTCCCCAGCCAGTTAACCCATGGTTGAACGTTGGGTTGAATGTAAGATAACCTCCTGCCAGAACAGTACTGTAGTTAGCTCCCAAGCTGGCAGTGTTTAATGTCGGGCTGCTAACGGATAACTTGACTCCAGCCGTAACATTGGAAGTTTGGCGACGGACTAATCCCATATTCAGGGTCAGTTTTTGCTGACCATCACGGTATAACGTCCGGTTTATTTTTAATTGGTTAGTTTGTCCTTTGCTTTCATGGCCGGCATTGAATGTATCTGCGGATATCATTTGAAATGAGCTGTTCCTGGCATACTGATAATCAAATGACCAGTAACCATAAGGGATTGTCACTCCTGATGTTACACTCCAGCTCTGATGGTTATTGCGAAAGTCACTGTTACGATTGGCGGAGATTGACCACAGGTCTGCAAGGCGCAGTGGATTATCCAGTCCTAAAGTGGTATTAATTTGTTCTTGTCCGGTATTTTTCTGCCCACTGTTATTTATTCCCAGGCTGGCATGAACAGGCAATTGGGAAGTCGTTCGTTTTAAAATAACGTCAGAATAACCGGGCTGTTTAGCCGGTTGGATATCAATGGTTATTTGCTGGGAAGGTAGTCGGTTTAACTGCTCCATGCCTTGTTCAATATCCCTCAGATTAAGGGGCTTTCCAGGCATATCTGGAAAAACCATTTTCAGGGCAAGGAGCGTCTCACCGTCAAGCTGGATTGTGCCTACTTTTCCTTCCGTAACCGTAATGATCAGAATGCCGGTGGATAAATCCTGTCCTTTTAATCCGGCAAGTGAAGTCACATAACCTTTTTCTATATAGGTATTTGATACCTTGCGGACTAATTCATTAATTTTACCGGCAGTCAGGCAACGGGATAAGTAAGGTTTGGATAATACCTGTTGCACTGATGCCGAGAGATTTTCTGCGCCTTCAAACTGAATTTTGTAAATAGGATGGCAGAACGATCCTTCATCGTCAGATGTCGATGTTGTGAGTGGTGATAACGTAACGCTATTACGGATGTCATCACGTTGTTGTTGCGCTTGTTGTAACAAATCTTTTTGTTGCTGGGTAATGGCATCTTGATCAACAGGGCTGATTAATGATGATGCCGTTGACTTCCCTGAAATGGCTAACAGCGCAAGGATCAATAAACCAGCAGAATGAACAGAAATTCTGCCCGGAGAATAAAGGGACATAATAAATTACATGTATAAGAAAATGGCGCCGCATTATATAGAAATGTAAATTTAAAACAATAGTTTTGTGTTTTTTATAAATCTGGTCGTTTTTTAAATAATGTGTATAAATTAATCTTAATTTGGTTGGCATTTGATCTGACATCTTGTTTATGGCGTGATTATAATTTTTAGGTAAACTGTTCTAAATAAGATTACAAAATAGCGCTACATCTTATATCACTCATAATTCTATTTATAATAATGGGTTGAAGATGGTCATGTGTGGTATAATTATGTGAATCCACTAGTGGTTATTATTTTTATATATAATGTTTGAATGCTAATAAATTATTTATTTTATATATTATTGAAATTGTTTTTTAAATTTTTCTATATTGATCTTGATGTGTTTAAATAAGATAAATAAGGTTTCATAATTCCGCTACACGTGGTTTTCTTCAACCCATTTTTATACATAGGGTTGTTAGTAGATAAGGTGTAGCACCATTTTGGAAAGTTATTTATTTCCCAATTTAATGATTGTGTAATTTGTATTTTTTGATTTAATAATCTATCCTTGCTTAAGGAAGGCAATAATAGTTAATTGAATTAAATAATTTATATTGTAATGCTCTATTGTTATTAATTTCTTATTTATGCCTGAATTGTGATTTATACCCGTTATCTTTCAAGCTGCCTCTTTGTTGGCTGCACTCGCTCACCCCGGTCACATAGTTATCTATGCTCCCGGGGATTCACTCCCTTGCCGTCGCGATGCATCTTGAAATCCATAGGGTATAGATTATTATTTATGTCGTAAATTGTATTTCAATTTAATAATAACGAAATTTATTTTTGTTCCATTTAGTGCTAAAACCATAAATCAAGTAAGGAGAGAAATATGAATTTGAATAAAAAGGTTTTCTTTATTTCGCCATTTTTATTAGTTATTAGCAGTTTCAGTATGGCCTGTATGGACAGGGCTAACGCATCAAAGCTCATTATATAAACAAACTCAAGGATTCGAATAAATAATCATCATTTAAACAACAGAGCCTGCGTTTATTTTCCATACTTAAATTACGGGATTTATTCTGTTTCAGCATGTTCAAAATCCATTTTCGTAGTACAGCTAAATTTTCACCGGCAAATCCCATCCGGGCCTGGAGTTTATCTTCTCGAAACGCAACATCAAGTGACCAGTGTAAATGATTCTCCACCGACCAGTGAGAGCGTATCGCTTGCAAGGCTTTCTCCGCATTCATTGGCTGGCTACTGATATAAAATCGCACAAAATCATGCCCACGTCCTTTTTCTGTCCGTTCAGATTGGACTGCTATTATCGTCTTTGCTTTCCATTTCTGACAAATGGGCATCTGCTCACCCACAGGGAATTGCCCGCATCGGCGATGTTCCCGGCGACCATGCTGATCATCAAATTGTTCGCAGAAAGAGGGGCCGGCAATATCTTTTGCCGTATTCGCCCAAAAAGCGTGAAATTGCGCGCTGACTTCAGCAGCCAGTGTCGGCTGATTATCTTTGACTGCCAGCAAATAATCCGCGGATTTTTCCAGAATAATCTCGGCGATTTTTGTTTGCGTTCCCGCCGCATCAATGCTCACAAGACATCCTTCCAGCGCCAATAATTGGAGAAGTTCAGGAATGGCTTTTATTTCATTGGATTTTTTCTCCACTTTTTGTTGCCCAAGGCAGAGGCCCAGTTCAGTTGACCAGACATTGACGGTATGGATACGATTAGCTCCCCGACCTTTTGCTGTTGCCCTTAACGCCTTACCGTCAACCGCCAGTTGCCCTGAAAGACCTTCCTTTTTCAAAATATGACTCACCCATTCCTGAAACAATGATTGCAGGGTACTGGCTGGCATAATGGCAAAAATCCGGTTAAAGGTGTCATGTGAGGGAACTCCATTTGCCAGGGTTAACCAACGCTTAAACCATTTTTCGCGTTCCTGAGCAAAGAGCGCAATTTCGGACCCGGTATCAAAACCACACATCATGGCACAGAGTGTCATAAAAATGACCTCAGATAGCACATGAGAACATTTGGCTTGTTGACGTGGGTCAGGTAAGGCTTCAAGGTAGTCAAACAGGGCTTTCTGAGTCATAAATAAGGCCATTATTACGGGAAGTTGTGGATAAATAACGGCAAACAGATAAGATTGCAACAAGAATAAAACGTGGCTTATTTTGTACGGTTGATTCGTCATCTTATAGATAAAAAATGATCATGCGTTAGCCCTGAGAGTTCTGATCTTGGAACAGGCACTGAGTTCAATTTTTTATCCAGAGTTCAGATTAATTATCAACCTTAAATTTGTGCAGATAAATATAAAGTGCCGCAATATGCGGCACGATTAAATTATTTTTTGCAGTTCATTACGTGCAGCCTGAACCAGAAAACCACTTCTGCTGCCATATTCAGGATGGTCATGTACAATGGTATCAATACGATGTAATAAACGATGTGGCAAGGTAATATTGATTCGTTCTGCTCTGCCATCGAATTTATCCATATTGATGTCGACTAAGATCCATTGACCATCAATATATTTGCCAATATTTTCAGCCAGATGTTCTTGCATTGTTTTGGCCTTAGGCAGCTTTGATTCATTTTGCGTTAATAATTCAAAATGTACCTCAATAGCACTTTTAGCATCTTGCCAGGCTTCTTCGAGTGTATCGCCAGCAAAATAACAGCCAGCTACATCAGGAAACCAGCCGCTTGCACTGCCGTCTGTGTCAACTTCGATAAGAGCGGGATATAACATGTTTTTTCTCCTGATTTGAGTGTTTCTGGTTACTTCATTTGGGAACACGATATTTAATAAGTTGGCATGATTTTCCAATCTTATATCTTTCCGGGGATAAAAAGAAAATAAAAGGGCCAAATCCAGTGAAGTACAGGATTCAGCCTTTATCAGTCATTAATCTGCTATGGAATAAGAAACGGTTACGCTTCACCCTGTGCTGATTGAATCGCAGTTAGTGCAACCGTGTAAACAATATCGTCTACCAAAGCGCCACGGGACAAATCGTTCACCGGCTTACGCATACCTTGCAGCATTGGTCCGATTGAAACCAGATCCGCAGAACGTTGTACCGCTTTGTAGGTGGTGTTGCCAGTGTTCAGATCAGGGAAGATGAACACGGTAGCTTGACCGGCAACCGGTGAGTTTGGTGCTTTGGATTTCGCCACGTCTGCCATAATAGCGGCGTCGTATTGCAATGGGCCATCAATGATCAGGTCTGGACGTTTTTCCTGTGCCAAACGGGTCGCTTCGCGAACTTTCTCAACATCACTGCCTGCACCGGAGTTGCCGGTAGAGTAGGAGATCATGGCAACACGTGGTTCAATACCGAATGCTTTAGCTGAATCCGCCGATTGAATGGCGATTTCAGACAGTTGTTCAGCAGTCGGATCTGGGTTGATTGCACAGTCTCCGTAAACCAGAACTTGTTCTGGCAATAGCATAAAGAATACGGATGATACCAGCGAGCTACCCGGTGCAGTTTTGATTAACTGCAATGGTGGACGGATTGTGTTTGCCGTGGTGTGTACCGCACCGGAAACCAAACCATCAACTTCGCCCTGTTCCAGCATCAACGTACCCAGAACAACGTTGTCTTCCAGTTGTTCACGCGCAACGACTTCGGTCATGCCTTTGTTTTTACGCAATTCAACCAGACGTGAGACATAACGCTCACGTACAGCAACTGGATCAACAATTTCAATACCTGCACCCAGTTCTACGCCTTGAGCCGCGGCAACACGACGGATCTCTTCTGGAGCACCCAATAGAACGCATTGCGCGATACCGCGATCAGCACAGATAGATGCTGCTTTCACAGTACGAGGTTCGTCACCTTCCGGCAGAACGACGCGTTTGCCCGCTTTGCGCGCCAGTTCGGTTAATTGATAACGGAATGCGGGTGGAGAGAGGCGGTGTGGGCGCTCAGAGTTTGCTGTCAGGGAGTCGATCCACTCTTTGTTGATATGGTGTGCGACGTAGTTTTGCAGTTTTTCGATGCGTTCACGGTCATCTGCCGGGACTTCCAAGCTGAAACTTTGCAGGCTCAGGGAAGTCTGCCAAGTGTTGGTATCAACCATAAAGACGGGTAGGCCAGTGCTGAAGGCACGTTCACACAATTGCTTAATCGGCTCGTCGATGGCATAGCCACCGGTCAGCAGAATTGCACCGATTTCAACCCCATTCATAGCCGCCAGACAGGCTGAAACCAGAACGTCTGGACGATCAGCCGAAGTGACCAGCAGAGAACCGGGACGGAAGTGCTCTAACATGTGTGGAATGCTGCGTGCACAGAAAGTCACAGATTTCACACGGCGGGTTTTGATTGCGCCTTCGTTGATAATACGGGCGTTCAGGTGTTTTGCCATATCAATTGCTCGGGTTGCAATCAGGTCAAAACTCCACGGAATGCAACCCAGGATTGGCAATGGGCTATTTTTGAACAGCGTGTTCGGATCAATGTTGGATACGATGGCTTTTGAGGATTCGTCAAAGATTTCTGACAGATCCGGACGGGTACGGCCTTGATCATCAACCGGCGCATTCAGTTTGTTAATAATAACACCGGTAATGTTCTGGTTTTTGCTGCCGCCAAATTCAGCACGAGCCAGTTCAACACGTTCTTTCAACTGCTTAGGGGAATCGTTACCTAGCGCCAATACGAATACGATTTCAGCGTTCAGGGTCTTGGCAATTTCATAGTTGAGAGACTGGGCGAATGAATGTTTGCGGGTTGGAACCAGACCTTCAATCAGAATGACTTCTGCGTTTTTGGTGTTTTCGTGGTAAAGAGCCACGATCTTTTCCATCAGCACATCTTTCTGATTGGTTGTCAGCAAAGATTCCACATGCGCCATGTCCAGCGGTTCAGCGGTCTTTATGCTGGAATGAGAGCGGATGATGGTGGTGGTTTGATCTTGGGTGCCACAGCAACGGGGTTGGGCGATAGGTTTGAAAACACTCAGGCTGACGCCTTTTTGCTCCATTGAGCGGATTACACCTAAACTAACACTGGTCAAGCCGACGCTGGTGCTAGTAGGGATTAACATAATTGTACGGGACACGGAAACCTCTTTACGGTTGCTCGTTGGTCAAAAATAGTACCGCCAGCAGTGGCTAGCGGTTGGTAAAGTTACTACGCGGTCAGGCGCGCTGCATCTTGAGCGATCACCAATTCTTCATTGGTTGGGATCACTAAAGCAGGACGGCTGTTGTCAGTAGTGATAGCACCGGATTTACCGAAGCGGGCCGCCAGGTTACGGTCGTGATCGTATTCGAAACCTAACAGGGCCAGTTTTTTCATCACCTGTTCACGAACCAGTGCGGAGTTTTCACCAATCCCACCGGTAAAGATAATGGCATCCAAACGGCTTTCCATCAGTGCGGAATAAGCACCAACGTATTTAGCCAGACGGTGGCAGTAGACATCCATAGCGCGTTTAGCATCGGCTTTGGTTTCATAGTTATCTTCTATATAACGGCAATCACTGGTGACTTCGGTCAGACCTAGCAAGCCAGATTCTTTGGTCAACAGTTTGTTGATTTGTTCAACGCTCATGCCCAGTGAATCATGCAGATGGAAAATGATCGCTGGGTCGATGTCACCACTGCGGGTACCCATTACCAGACCTTCCAATGGTGTCAATCCCATAGAGGTGTCAACACACTGACCATTAACGATAGCCGAGATAGAGCCACCATTACCCAAGTGGCAGACGATAACATTCAGCTCTTCAACCGGTTTGTTGAGCGTTTTTGCGGCTTCACGGGAAACGAAGAAGTGGCTGGTTCCATGAGCGCCATAGCGACGAATGCCGTGCTCTTTATACAGGTTGTATGGCAGGGCATAGAGGTAAGCCTCTTCTGGCATGGTTTGATGGAAAGCGGTGTCGAATACGGCAACGTTTTTGTCAGCCAGGTGCGGGAATCCTTTTTTCGCTTCTTCGATGCCAATCAGGTGAGCAGGGTTATGCAATGGTGCGAATGGAACCGCATCTTTAATCCCTTGAATGACTTCATCATTGATGGTAACGGATGCCGTGAATTTTTCACCGCCGTGAACAATGCGGTGGCCGATTGCGGCGATTTGATCAGAAAGTTCTGGTTTTTCGACCAGAATCGTATTAACAATAAAGTTCAATGCTTCACTGTGGGCTGCACCAGCACCTAAAGCGGCTTCATGTTTTGCGCCATCCATTTTCCACTTAATGCGGGCTTCAGGCAGGTTAAAACATTCAGCTAGACCAGAAAGATATTCTTCACCGTTAGCAGGATCGATGATAGCAAATTTCAGAGAAGAGCTACCGCAATTGAGGACCAGTACCAGCTTACTTGACATGGAAGTACCTATATCGTGTTTGTCATTGAGTCTTACAGATAAGACATGTGATTAATAAAACGTCAATTACTCATCAGCGTAGAGCATATAGTGATGACATTAAATGATTAACATCATGCTAAGTGCAAAGAGCATGATGATAAGGTTTAAATTTTCAAAACCCCTTTTTTGTCTGCTCTGATGTTAAGGGATAGCGTGATTTGTTAACAAAATGAGCCTAAGTGCAGTAAAAAAGGTAAAATATGCCGCTTTGCTGCTGTGTATAACATAAAAGTGAATGTAGGATACCGATAGCTAGCAGCAAAGACAAAATATACTTAATCCTACAAAAAATATTTTATCAGTTACAATGTTTTTTTAAAAAATGTGTTTTTAATTGATTGAGGTCATGATGAGCGCAATACCTCCCACCAGTAACGGATGGCTGAGAAAGATGCAACTGGGACAGCAATACATGAAAACTTGGCCGATTGAGAAACAGTTGGCACCCATGTTTCCTGAAAATCGGATTATTAAGGCAACCCGCTTTGGTATCCGGTTTATGCCGCCGTTGGCTATTTTTACTCTGACGTGGCAAATCGCACTGGGTGGTCAGCTTGGTCAGCTTGGTCCAGCGGTGGCGACGGCACTGTTCGCGTGTAGTTTACCGATGCAAGGGTTATGGTGGTTGGGGAAACGGGCATCAACCCCGTTACCCGCGGCATTGCTGAAATGGTTTCATGAAATCCGTGATAAATTTGCCGCAGCGGGTATCGCAATGGCACCTTTGCAGCAAACGCCAACTTATCAATCTCTCGCAGAACTGCTGAAACGCGCATTTAAACAACTCGATCGTTCGTTTCTTGATGATATTTGAACCAGGAGAAACCTGTTGCTAGATTATTGCAGTCAATGTACTGGAAAATCAGAGATGATGGTTCATGACGAAAAGTGGACACATTGTTGATCGCAACCGGGGATTTTCTCTTAATAAAATGGTCTACTAGCCAAGCTTTTGACATTAATATCTTCTTTTTTGTTGATAGAGGCCATTTTGAATAGCGAGCTCTTGTGGGTGTTGACCCTGCTACTGATAGCTATTGTTCTTTTTACTACCAATAAACTGCGCATGGATATTGTTGCATTATTGGTAATTATCGCGTTTGTCATGAGTGGAACGTTGACGCTCGGTGAAGCGACCAGCGGTTTTAGTGATCCCAATGTGTTGCTGATAGCTGCCTTGTTTGTTATTGGTGAAGGATTGGTAAGAACTGGCGTTGCTTATCAAATGGGGGATTGGCTGGTAAGAGCCGCCGGAAACAGCGAAACCAAAATGCTGGCATTACTGATGATGACTGTTGCAGGGCTTGGTGCTTTTATGAGCTCTACAGGGGTGGTCGCGATTTTCATTCCGGTGGTGCTCAGTGTTGCGGTAAGGATGAAAATTTCGCCGGGGCGGTTGATGATGCCCTTGAGTTTTGCCGGGCTTATCAGTGGCATGATGACATTGGTAGCGACACCACCCAATATGGTGGTTAACAGTGAGTTGATACGGGAAGGGCTTCCCGGTTTTAAATTCTTCTCTATTACACCTATTGGTATTTTGATTCTGTTTGCCGGTATTGGTTATATGCTGATCGCTCGCCATTGGTTGGGCAATAATCAATCAGATAAAGGCCATGATAAATGGCATCGTCGTACTTTCCGTGACCTTATCCGCGACTATAAATTATCAGGTCGCGCACGTCGCCTGGCGATCCGCCCAGGTTCCCCGCTGATAGGTCTCTCTCTTGATGAGTCAAATTTGCGTGCTCGCTACGGGGCTAATGTCGTTGGTATCGAGCGTTGGCGGCGTTTCCGGCGCGTTATGGTCAGTGCGATGGGCAATACAGAATTGAGAGAACGGGATGTGTTGCTGGTTGATATGTCAGACAGTGAGGTGGATCTGCGTCAATTTTGCAGTGAGCAATTATTAGAACCGATGGTACTGCGCGGGGAGTATTTCTCTGAACAATCTCGTAACGTAGGTATGGCTGAAGTCTCTCTGATCCCGGAGTCGGATTTATTGGGTAAGTCACTGCGGGAAATAGGTTTTCGTACCTGCTATGGTTTGAATGTTGTTGGTATTCGACGTGATGGTGAATCGTTGTCGGGTAAACTGGTTGATGCGCCACTGCAACTTGGCGATATTTTGCTGGTTATTGGTGACTGGAAACTGATACGTATCCTGCAAACCAAAATGCGCGATTTTATTGTCCTTAATCTGCCGGTTGAGATCGAAGAGGTGGCTCCGGCAACGTCTCAAGCGCCACATGCGCTTTTTAGCTTGGCACTGATGGTAGCCATGATGCTTACCGATGAAGTACCCAATGTGATTGCCGCATTGATAGCTTGCCTGTTGATGGGAAAATTCCGTTGTATTGATATGGAAAGTGCGTACCGCTCTATTCATTGGCCCAGTATTATCCTGATTGTCGGGATGATGCCGTTTGCTCTGGCATTACAGAAAACGGGCGGGATTGAGCTGATTGTCCGTGGCTTGATGGATATTGCGGGTGATATGGGGCCGAGGGTGATGCTGGTATGTCTGTTTATACTTTGTGCCGTAATCGGCTTGTTTATTTCTAATACGGCAACGGCGGTATTAATGGCGCCGATAGCTATTGCTGCTGCACGTGAAATGGCAGTATCGCCCATGCCATTTGCCATGATTATTGGTGTGGCAGCTTCCGCCGCATTTATGACCCCGGTTTCGTCCCCAGTGAATACGCTGGTTCTTGGCCCCGGTGGTTATAAGTTTTCCGATTTTGTCCGTTTGGGCGTGCCATTTACCCTACTGGTGATGGTAATAAGTGTGCTGGTCATCCCTTGGTTGTTTCCATTTTAATGTGGAATATCAAGGCTAATTTCGTCCAATGACAGGCTGAATCCCGGTACAAAAACTTTCATAAAGTAATCCATCTCCTGGCTGTGACGATCAGCCAGGGTTTTTTCAAGTCGGGCTATCGCCAGATTGAATTCATGGTTACCTGCCGATAACTCTTCCAGACATTTGAGGTAAGCACACAGGGAATCGGCCTGTTTAATGATAAAAGTTTCTTCTGTTGTATGCTGGCTGTCATCTAGGATTGGACGGAAATCCTCTTGTAGCTCTGTTGGCAGCATTTCCAGTAATTTTTTCTGCGCGATTTTTTCTATTTTTTTGTATTCCCGTGCAATATGTGGATTGTGATATTTGACCGGAGTGGGTAAATCTCCGGTAATAACTTCGCTGGCATCGTGATACATAGCCAGCAACGCAATGCGTTCAGCATTCACATTGCCACCAAATTTGCGGTTTTTGATAATGGCTAAGGCGTGTGCGACAAAGGCCACTTGTAAGCTATGTTCCGATACATTTTCTGTACGTACATTACGCATCAGAGGCCAACGGTTAATCAGTTTCAAACGGGAAAGGTGGGCAAAAAAGTGGCTCATAATCATCTCTTACAGTAAATATTGTTTTTATTGTGAGCGGTGGATAGGGGTAAAGTAAACCTTAAAATCGTTTCTTGTTTTTATACCTTATTTTCATAGGGAAATCTGCTATTTATCTAAACGGGTATCCAGACTGTATAGCAAGGTTGATATGATTAATTTAAATTTATTATTAACTGGCAATGTTATAATCGTAATAGATATCTTTTTTAAAGGAAATTTATGTTTTTACTCCATTTTGCATACAGTTTATATACAAAAATTTCATATAATTTACAATAGTTTGTTATTCATCCAGGCGTTCTCTTTTATTAAGTTTAATAAATGCAATGTTTAATTCTTTTATATCTTGCTAATGCCTTATATAATCGCTGCAAAAATCGTCCATAAAAATAAAAAAATTAGTCTGTGTTACCGGTAAAAAATGAAAATTTATTGACCTTATTTTGCAGAGAGTGGTTATTGGATATCAATAAAGAGAGTTATGGACGTGGTTATCAAGGATTTCTATCTGACAGGTGAGGTTTTCACCAGTGAAGAAAAAGTGGGTAGGCGAGACTTATCGGAATAGAAGAAATAAGTTTTCGCCTATTCCGATAGAACGCATGGTATGAATAATGTCCGTTATCAGCGATATTTTTCTATACCCGTTATCCTTCAAGTTGCCTCTTTAGTTGGCTGCACTCGTTCACCCCGGTCACATAGTTACCTATGCTCCCGGGGCTTCACTCCCTTGCCGTCGTGATGCATCTTGAAATCCATAGGGTATATAAACGGTTCTTATTTTTACTGATGATATTTGCCAATAAATCGGGCGAATTTCTGAATTGCCATCTCTAGTTCATCAAGCCTTGGTAGGGTCACGATGCGGAGATGGTCAGGTTCCGGCCAGTTAAATGCGGTTCCCTGCACTAACAAGACCTTCTCTTGTAATAAAAGGTCAAGCACCATCTTCTGGTCATCGTGAACATTAAAACGTTTCGCATCAATTTTTGGAAACATATATAAAGCGCCTTTAGGTTTCACGCAGGAAACGCCGGGGATTTGATTAATTAATTCCCATGCTCGGTTACGCTGCTCATACAAACGGCCACCAGGTAAAATGAATTCACTGATACTTTGGTAACCGCCTAAAGCAGTTTGAATAGCGTGTTGCATTGGCACATTGGCACATAAACGCATTGATGCCAGCATCTCCAAGCCTTCAATGTAGCTCTTAGCGTGTTTCTTCGGGCCATTTAATACCATCCAGCCTTGACGAAAACCTGCAACCCGATATGTTTTGGATAATCCATTAAATGTTACCGTTAACAGATCAGGCGCGAGGGCAGCAATTGAATGATGTTCTGCATCGTCATATAAGATTTTGTCGTAAATTTCATCAGCAAAAATAATCAAATTGTGTTGCCGAGCTATTTCAACAACTTCCAATAGCAATTCTTTACTATATACAGCACCCGTTGGATTATTAGGGTTAATAATCACAATCCCACGTGTGCGGGGCGTAATTTTGTTGCGGATATCATTTAAGTCAGGGAACCAATCTGACCCTTCATCACACATATAATGTACGGCTTTGCCACTGGAAAGTGAAACTGCCGCAGTCCAGAGAGGATAATCAGGTGCGGGAACAAGCATTTCATCACCGGTATTCAGTAATGCTTGCATTGCCTGAACGATTAATTCAGAAACACCATTGCCGATATAAATATCTTCAACGGTCACGTCCATCATATTCCGGGCTTGATAATGTTGCATGATAGCTTTGCGTGCAGAATACAGACCTTTCGAATCTGAATAACCCTGTGCTGTTGGTAAGTTACGGATAACATCTACCAAGATTTCATCTGGTGCTTCAAAACCAAAGGGGGCTGGATTACCAATATTTAATTTGAGGACTTTATTGCCTTCTTCTTCAAGGCGTTTAGCTTCCTTGAGTACGGGGCCGCGGATATCATAACAAACATTATCCAATTTGCTGGATTTTTTAACTGCTAGCATAGAGAGTCTTACCTTATCTTGGTAAAAAAAGTCGCTTGGCATATAGCGTGTAACATTTAATGTACTCCTCCCTCTGAATGTTTTGAAGATGCATTGATATATTTGGTTAAAATGGTTGTTTTAGTAGGGGAGTTGTTATTTGAGTATCTTTTTATGTAAATTATGTCAGCGTTAAATCCTGAATTTACTGATGATATCAAATTTATAATCTGGATTGTTGTTGTTTTTTAGTGTGGGAATGGGGGTATTTTTAGCGTGATAACGGCATGGCCGGGCCATTGTGGAGAGAAAGTGAGCATAGCGCAATTTGCCAATAAAAATTGTTGTGTTTGTATAATTTATTCTTATGTATAAGATTTGGCTTGAATTGGCAATTTGGAACTATATATTTTAGAAAGATCAAACAATATTTTTGATCATTTCTGGAAACTAGTTGTAAATTTATCTGAATAGGATTATTAAACATTAGTGATATTGTAGATTTTTACTTTATATTTAGTTTTTCTGATATAACTTATGTTATTCTTTGACGTGAGTCAGAAAACAAAATAACCAAACTAGAAATCACATATAGGGTGTTGTAAATAGGGATTGTCCTCAATTTTATTTAGGAATCCGAGTAACTTTTGCTAAGAAGAGGAGAAAATAAAACCCGCAATGGGTTCAATAGGTAAAAAAACAGCAGTAAATCTTTGCCCTATTTAATAGAGTAGAGTACTGTCTAAGCGATGTTAATTTAATTTGATAGTGCTTACGTAAAAACACTAGGTTAGTTAGTAATTAAAATCAAAAAAAAGTGATGAATAAACAATGATAAATGCAAATCGTCCGATAATGAATCTCGATCTCGATCTGCTAAGAACTTTTGTTGCTGTTGCTGATTTAAATACTTTTGCAGCAGCAGCAGCAGCAGTATGCAGAACGCAATCGGCTGTAAGTCAGCAAATGCAACGTTTGGAGCAGTTGGTGGGCAGAGAGTTGTTTGCCCGTCATGGCCGTAATAAGCTTCTTACAGAGCATGGTCTTCAACTTCTTGGTTATGCAAGACAAATTCTGCGCGCTAACGATGATGCCAGCGCATCATTAACCTATAGCGATGCAGAAGGTGAACTAAGAATCGGTGCATCCGATGATACGGTGGATACACTGCTCCCTTTTTTGTTAAATCGCATCGCTTCCGTTTATCCACGGATGGCAATAGACGTCCGGATAAAGCGTACTCAGTTTATTGAAAGTATGCTGGATAGCCATGAGATCGATTTGGCGCTCACAACCGCAAAAATCAGTCATCATCCAAGGACTGTTCTGCGTTCAACACCAGTATTATGGCATTGTGCTCCTGATTTCCAGCTACAGTCAAATGAACCTGTGCCACTGGTTGTGATGGATGAAACCAACCCATTCCGTCAGTTAGCGTTGGATACGCTGGATGAGGTGGGAGTATCGTGGCGGATTGCTTATGAAGCCGCTTCTCTGTCGGCAGTTCGCACGGCAGTGAATGCAGAAGTCGGTATTACTGCTCGTCCTTTGGAAATGCAAAATGCTGATCTGCGTATTTTAGGGGAGAGTGAAGGGCTTCCTCGTTTACCTGAAACCCAGTTCTCTCTGTATAGACATAGTAATGAACAAAATGAATCTGTTCTTACGGTTTTTAGTGCAATAGAGAATAAGAAAACGCCATACGTGGTAACGAGTGTTTCTGAAGAACTTCCTGATGATGACGATATTATTGATGAGTAATATCTGAAACACTTCCCTTTGCTAATACCTCCATTATGGATGGAAGGAGGTATTAGCTCCTCGAATATATTTATAAGTAATCATCAACTAAATTCACCTTATTCTGTTGTTATCGTAATCATTAAATATACGGTAGCATTTTTCTTAACACCCCCTGATTTGGTTAACAAATTGTTATATTGTTAACAAGGTAATAATTTGCTGAATTGATAAAATAAGTATTTCTGTAGTGAACGGGAACTTTTCTCGTCGCGAATGGATAAAAAATATAATTTCTTCAGATTTGAATGAATTATCATCAGTAGTAAAATTTTTTTCTGTCAAATTGTGTACTTGATCAAAGAAATACTCCCTATGTAGCAGTGGAAAGGCAGGTTTTTCCTGAGATAATGATGTGGTAAAAGCGAATTATCGGTTAAACTAGTTGCCGCCACTGTTCGCATGCCAGTTGACTGACACGTTTTAGCAGTGCGGCAGCACGATTCGTTAAGACTAAGTTTGTTGTTTGTAAATAAATGTTAGATTAATTTTGTCATAACAGACAAAATATTGTTGAGAGGAGTAAAAACCAAGAAGATTCACTCCATCAATCATTGATTAACAGTGTTTCAGATTTGGTTGTTACCCCTTCCCTTGAATCGATGTGGTGCAACACTGCCAGACAAAAGAGCAGACACTTTTGACACCACTTTTGATGAGTAAGCAATGAGTATGTCAACATCCACTGAACTCTTTGCCCATCACTGGGCATTCGCGGTATTTCTTTTAGGTGCTTTCGGTCTGTGTGCTTTGATGCTGTTAGGGGCATTTTTCTTGGGCGGAAGAGCGAAAGCCCGGGCAAAACATGTCCCTTATGAATCTGGTATTGATTCTGTCGGTAGTGCTCGTCTCCGTATGTCGGCCAAGTTCTATCTGGTCGCTATGTTCTTTGTCATCTTCGATGTTGAAGCTCTGTTTTTATATGCATGGTCAGTCTCTATCAAAGAGAGTGGCTGGTTAGGCTTTATCGAAGCAAGCATTTTCATTTTGGTGTTACTTGCAGGCTTGTTTTATCTGGTGCGTATTGGGGCGCTGAATTGGACGCCATCTCGTTCAAGCCGCCAGGTAAGTAAACCAAGTGTTGTGATTAACATTAACAATAGTCATCCGCAGTAATAGCGAGGCATTTAAAGATGGATTATACGCTCACCCGCATAGATCCGAACGGTGAGAATGACCGTTATCCCCTGCAAAAACAGGAAATTGTCGCAGACCCATTGGAGCAGCATGTTCACCGTAGTGTTTACATGGGCAAACTGGAGCATGCTCTGCATGATATGGTGAATTGGGGACGTAAAAACTCCCTGTGGCCCTACAACTTTGGTCTTTCCTGCTGTTATGTGGAAATGGCGACATCATTTACCGCTGTTCATGATGTCGCTCGTTTTGGCGCTGAAGTTTTACGTGCATCACCCCGCCAAGCGGATTTTATGGTGGTCGCTGGAACCTGTTTTACCAAAATGGCGCCGGTTATTCAGCGCCTGTATGACCAGATGCTTGAGCCGAAGTGGGTTATCTCTATGGGAGCTTGTGCCAACTCTGGCGGTATGTACGATATTTACTCTGTCGTTCAAGGTGTCGATAAGTTTATCCCTGTTGATGTTTATATTCCTGGCTGTCCTCCCCGTCCTGAAGCTTATATGCAAGCTCTGTTGTTGTTACAAGAGTCAATTGGCAAAGAGCGTCGTCCGTTGTCTTGGGTAGTGGGAGAGCAAGGGGTTTACCGTGCCAATATGCAGTCAGAAAGAGAACGTAAGCACGGGGAACGTATCGCGGTGAAAAATCTGCGTACGCCAGACGAAGTTTAAGAATTTGTCTTTAGACAGTAGGCGTTACTAAAGTAGCCTAATGAATGTAACCAGAGCAATGTGTTGCGATACTAATCCTGATCAAAACGAACACTGATCAAAGCGTTGTGGTGAAAAATGATGATAGATCAGATAGCGCAAGAAAGCGCCCGGCCTGCGTGGCAAACTCATGATCATCTTGATGATCCGGTCATGAGTGAGCTGCGTAACCACTTTGGCCCGAATGCCTTTACTGTTCAGCCAACCCGTACAGGTATACCCGTTGTCTGGGTGAAGCGTGAACAATTACTGGAAGTGATGACTTTCCTGAAGAAGCTGCCTAAACCTTATGTCATGTTATTCGATTTGCATGGCATGGATGAACGCCAGCGTACTTATCGCCAGGGTCTGCCAGAGGCAGATTTTTCTGTGTTTTATCACCTGCTTTCTATTGAGCGTAACCGCGATATCATGTTGAAGGTTGCCCTCAGTGAAAAAGACCTGAATCTCCCGACTGCAACTCCTCTGTTCCCAAATGCCAACTGGTATGAGCGTGAAACATGGGAAATGTTTGGTATTGTCTTTAACGGCCATCCAAATCTGCGCCGCATTATGTTGCCGCCGACTTGGGAAGGGCATCCGTTGCGGAAGGATTATCCTGCTCGTGCGACAGAATTTGATCCTTTCGAATTGACCAGACAGAAAGAAGATCTGGAAATGGAAGCACTGACTTTCAAACCAGAAGAGTGGGGAATGAAGCGGGGTACCGAGAATGAGGACTTTATGTTCCTTAACCTTGGTCCTAACCATCCCTCTTCTCATGGGGCATTTCGTATCATTCTGCAACTGGATGGTGAAGAGATTGTTGATTGTGTCCCGGATATTGGTTATCACCATCGTGGCGCGGAGAAGATGGGAGAGCGACAATCTTGGCACAGTTATATTCCCTATACAGACCGTATTGAATACTTAGGCGGTTGTGTTAACGAAATGCCTTATGTGCTGGCGGTGGAGAAACTGGCGGGAATTGACGTGCCTGACCGGGTAAAAACCATTCGCGTTATGTTGTCGGAATTGTTCCGCATTAACAGCCACCTACTCTACATCTCGACTTTCATTCAGGACGTTGGCGGGATGACACCGGTGTTCTTCGCCTTTACTGACCGTCAGAAAGTGTATGATCTGGTGGAGGCGATTACCGGTTTCCGTATGCACCCAGCGTGGTTCCGCATTGGCGGCGTTGCTCATGATTTGCCGCGTGGTTGGGATAGATTATTGCGCGATTTCCTCAACTGGATGCCCAAACGTCTTGATTCCTACGTGAAAGTGGCGCTGAAAAACAGCATCCTGAAAGGCCGTTCTATTGGAGTTGCTGCTTATAATTCCAAACAAGCTCTTGAATGGGGCACCACTGGAGCGGGTTTGCGGGCAACGGGTATCGCGTTTGATGTGCGTAAATGGCGTCCATACTCCGGCTATGAAAATTTCGATTTCGACGTGCCGATTGGTAATAACGGCGACTGTTATGACCGCGTGATGTTGAAAGTGGAAGAAGTGCGTCAGAGCTTGCGAATCTTGAAACAGTGTCTGAACAATATGCCTGAAGGTCCATTCAAAGCAGATCATCCACTGACGACGCCACCACCGAAAGAGCGTACTTTGCAGCATATTGAGACTATGATTAACCACTTTTTGCAAGTGTCATGGGGACCGGTAATGCCAGCAAATGAATCTTTCCAAATGATTGAGGCCACTAAGGGCATCAACAGCTATTATCTCACCAGCGACGGCAGTACTGTCAGTTACCGTACCCGCGTCCGTACACCGAGTTATCCGCATTTGCAGCAGATCCCATCGGTAATTCGCGGTAGCTTAGTTTCTGACCTGATCGTGTATCTGGGCAGTATTGATTTTGTTATGTCTGATGTGGATCGCTAACTATGCAAAGTGAAATTAACGCGAGTGCTCAACAAGCGCGCCTTGATGTGGTTAACGTAGCAGAGTCTCAGGCAAAAGCAGATTTTGTGCTGAGCACCGAAGAGCACGATGCTATTGAGCATGAAAAACACCACTACGAAGATCCGCGTGCCGCTTCGATAGAAGCATTGAAAATCGTACAGAAGCATCGTGGTTGGGTACCGGATGGCGCTATTTACGCGATTGCTGATGTGCTTGGTATTCCCGCTAGTGATGTGGAAGGTGTGGCAACATTCTACAGCCAGATTTACCGTCAACCTGTGGGCCGCCATATTATTCGTTATTGTGACAGCGTGGTTTGTCATATTACCGGTTATCAAGATGTTCAGGTTGCAATTGAAAAACATCTAAATATCTGTCCGGGACAGACGACGAAAGATGGGCGTTTTACGCTGTTGCCAACCTGTTGTCTGGGTAACTGTGACAAAGGCCCGACGATGATGATCGATGACGATACGCACAGTTCTGTCAGACCTGAAGAGATTGAAAAGTTACTGGAGCAGTATCCATGACAGCATATTCAGGAATAAAAGAAATTATTCGTACTGAGGAAAACCATCCTCTTACTTGGCGATTGCGTGATGACAAACAACCGGTATGGTTGGATGAGTACCGTAGCAAAAATGGTTATCGAGGTGCTGAGAAAGCACTGAAAAGCATGTCCCCAAATGAAGTGGTTTCTCTGGTAAAAGACGCAGGGCTGAAAGGCCGTGGCGGTGCAGGTTTCTCTACTGGTTTGAAGTGGAGCCTGATGCCAAAAGATGAAAGCATGAATATCCGTTATCTGCTATGTAACGCAGATGAAATGGAGCCAGGTACCTACAAAGATCGCTTGCTGATGGAGCAACTTCCTCATTTGCTGGTGGAAGGGATGTTGATCAGTGCATTTGCCCTGAAAGCTTATCGTGGCTATATCTTCCTGCGTGGTGAATATGTGGAAGCGGCTGTGCATCTGCGTAAAGCCATCGAAGAAGCTAAGGCTGCAGGTTTGTTGGGTAAAGACATTATGGGCAGCGGCTTTGATTTTGAGTTGTTTGTTCATACCGGCGCGGGGCGTTATATCTGTGGTGAAGAGACCGCACTGATTAACTCATTGGAAGGTCGCCGAGCGAATCCTCGTTCAAAACCGCCATTTCCAGCCACTTCCGGCGCATGGGGTAAACCTACTTGCGTTAACAACGTTGAAACCTTGTGCAACGTTCCTTCAATTCTCGAATACGGTAAAGAGTGGTATATCGGTTTAAGTGCAGGCAAGAGTAAAGATGCCGGTACCAAACTGATGGGTTTCTCTGGTCGGGTGAAAAATCCGGGCTTGTGGGAACTGCCATTTGGTACGACTGCTCGTGAAATTCTTGAAGATTATGCTGGCGGTATGCGTGACGGCTTGAAATTCAAAGCATGGCAGCCCGGTGGTGCAGGAACTGACTTCCTGACTGCTGAACATCTGGATCTGCCAATGGATTTCGAAAATATTGCTAAAGCGGGCAGCCGTTTGGGCACGGCCTTGGCAATGGCAGTTGACCATGAAATTAATATGGTTTCGTTGACGCGTAATCTCGAAGAATTCTTTGCCCGTGAATCTTGCGGCTGGTGTACTCCATGTCGTGACGGGTTGCCGTGGAGCGTAAAAATCCTGCGTGCAATAGAACGTGGGGAAGGGCAACCCGGGGATATTGAAACGTTGGAGCAGCTCTGTCGTTTCCTTGGGCCAGGTAATACGTTCTGTGCTCACGCACCAGGGGCCGTGGAACCACTACAGAGTGCCATCAAATATTTCCGTGATGAATTCGAAGCTGGAATTGTGACTAAAGACTATGGGAACACCCATTTCATTGCGGGTATCCAGTCAAACCTGTTAAAGCAGCGTTGGTAATGGGTTCTTCACGAAATTAGCAGAATTTTTGATTAACACTTGCTGAAAAGCAGGTCATTTGGAAGCATGCTGACTATGGCTACGATACATGTAGACGGCAAAAAATATGATGTAGACGGGGCTGATAACCTGTTACAAGCTTGCCTCTCTTTGGGGTTAGATATTCCTTATTTTTGCTGGCATCCAGCGCTTGGAAGCGTTGGCGCTTGCCGCCAGTGTGCGGTGAAGCAATATCAAAATGCGGATGATACGCGCGGTCGTCTGATAATGTCCTGTATGACTCCGGCAACGGATGGCACTTTTATCTCTATTGATGATGAAGAGGCTAAACAGTTCCGTGAGAGTGTGGTTGAGTGGTTGATGACTAACCATCCGCACGATTGCCCGGTATGTGAAGAAGGGGGCAACTGTCACTTACAGGATATGACTGTGATGACCGGTCATACATTCCGTAAATACCGTTTTACTAAGCGTACTCATAACAATCAGGAATTGGGGCCGTTTATTTCTCATGAAATGAACCGCTGTATTGCTTGTTATCGTTGCGTACGTTACTACAAAGATTATGCCGACGGCACTGATTTTGGTGTTTATGGCGCTCACGATAACATCTATTTTGGTCGCCCTGAAAGTGGCACGTTGGAAAGCGAGTTCTCCGGTAACCTGGTAGAAATCTGTCCAACCGGGGTATTTACTGATAAAACCCATTCTGAACGTTATAACCGTAAATGGGATATGCAGTTTGCGCCAAGTATCTGTCAACAGTGTAGCATTGGCTGTAATACCAGCCCCGGGGAGCGTTATGGTGAATTACGCCGTATCGAGAACCGTTATAACGGTACGGTAAACCACTATTTTATGTGTGACCGTGGTCGTTTCGGTTACAGTTATGTCAACCGTAAAGATCGCCCTCGCCAGCCACGGCAATTGCGTGGTGATCATTGGATCTCGCTTAACGCTGAACAGGCCATGCAGGGTGGGGCGGATATTTTGCGTCAGGCCAAAAATGCCATCGGTATCGGTTCTCCACGCGCCAGTCTGGAAAGCAACTTTGCACTACGTGAACTGGTTGGCGCGGAAAACTTCTATAGTGGGATTGCTGCGGCTGAACAACAACGCCTTGATATGATGCTGGAAATTCTGCAACAGGGTGGTGTTTATACACCGTCGCTGCGTGAAATTGAAAGCTATGATGCGGTATTGATTTTAGGCGAAGATTTAACGCAAACCGGTGCCCGGATGGCACTGGCGGTTCGTCAGGCTGTGAAAGGTAAAGCCCGCGAAATGGCTGCTGCTCAGAAAGTTGCTGATTGGCAGATTGCCGCTGTGATGAATATTGGTCAGCGTGCCAAATATCCTCTGTTTGTAACTAACGTGGATGATACGCATCTGGATGATATCGCAGCGTGGAATTATCGTGCGCCGGTTGATGATCAGGCTCGTTTTGGTTTTGCAGTCGCTCATGCATTGGATAACACGGCGCCGGCCGTCGAGAATTTGCCTGACGAATTGAGAGCCAAAGTGGATATGGTTGCGCAAGCATTGATTGGCGCTAAGAAACCGCTGATTATCAGCGGCAGTAACGTCGGCAGTGATGCGATTATTCAAGCAGCTGCTAATATTGCCTGGGCACTGAAAGACCGAGGTTCAGATGTCGGTTTGTCGTTTGTTGCAATCTATGCGAATAGTATTGGATTGGCAATGATGGAGGCTCAGCCACTGGATGTTGCTCTGCAACGTATAAGTAGTGGTAAATCTGATACGGCTATTGTGATGGAAAATGATCTCTATCGGCATGCCGCAGCAGATAAGGTAGACGATGCACTGAATAATCTGAAAAACCTGGTTGTGGTTGACCATCAACGCACTGCTATCATGGATAAAGCCCATTTGATTCTGCCAGCTTCCAGCTTTGCAGAAAGTGACGGCACGTTGGTGAATCAGGAGGGTCGGGCTCAGCGTTATTTCCAAGTTTTCGAACCCTCTTTCTATGACAAATCGGTGGTGATGCTGGAGAGTTGGCGTTGGTTGCACTCCTTGCATACAACGTATGCTGAACGTCATTTGGATTGGACGCAGCTTGACCATGTGATTGATGCCTGTGTTGAAGCAATGCCACAGCTTAAAGGCATTGTTGATGCCGCGCCTGATTCTACGTTCCGCATCCGTGGTCAGAGACTGGCTCGTTCACCACACCGTTACAGTGGTCGTACTGCTATGTTGGCGAATCTCAGCGTACATGAGCAACGTCAGCCGCAGGATGTCGATTCGCCATTTGCTTTCTCAATGGAAGGTAACAATAGTCCTAATGCCCATCGTCAGCAGGTGCCATTTGCATGGGCGCCGGGCTGGAACTCACCACAGGCTTGGAACAAATTCCAGGCGGAGGTAGGTGGTCATCTGCGCTTTGGCGATCCTGGTGTGCGTCTGATTGAAACCACTGACGGCGGTTTGAACTATTTTGATCAGATTCCGACAGCATTTACTGCACAAAATAACCAATGGACAGTGGCTCCTTACCATCATTTGTTTGGTAGTGAAGAGTTAACTCAACGTTCCGATGTGATTCAGGAACGCATGCCGGAGCCTTATGTGATGCTCAATAGCAAAGATGCGGATCAATTAGGTGTGAAAACGGGTTCTGTTCTGGAGTTTGATTGTTTTGGTCAGCAACTGCGTCTGGCAGTTCGTCTGAGTGAAAATCTTGCTCAAGGGCAGATCGGTTTGCCAATGGGAATGCCGGGTATTCCTCCGGTATTGGCCGGTGTTTCCGTGAATAATCTGCGGGAGGTTGCACAATGAGTTGGTTAACCCCCGAAATTATTGATGTGCTGATCGCTGTTCTGAAGGCAGTGGTGATACTGGTAGTGGTTGTTGTCTGTGGGGCATTGATGAGCTTTGGTGAACGTCGTTTGCTAGGGCTGTTTCAAAACCGTTATGGGCCTAACCGCGTAGGTTGGGGCGGATCGTTACAGATCGTCGCTGACATGATCAAAATGTTCTTCAAAGAGGACTGGGTACCCCGTTTTGCGGACAGAATGATCTTTACCTTGGCACCGGTGATTGGTTTCGTTTCTCTGTTGCTGGCATTTGCCATTGTGCCGATCACGCCGACTTGGATGGCCGCTGATCTGAACATCGGCATTTTGTTCTTCATGATGATGGCGGGTCTGGCTGTCTATGCGGTGCTGTTTGCTGGATGGTCAAGTAACAACAAATACTCGTTACTGGGGGCAATGCGCGCTTCTGCGCAGACACTGAGTTACGAAGTGTTTATTGGTCTCTCTTTTATGGGTGTTGTTGCGCAGGCGGACTCCTTCAATATGGTGGATATCGTCAATGCACAAGAGCATATGTGGAATGTCATTCCTCAGTTCTTTGGTTTCTTGACTTTTGCTATCGCGGGTGTGGCGGTGTGTCACCGTCATCCATTTGACCAGCCGGAAGCAGAACAGGAGCTGGCTGATGGCTATCATATTGAATATTCCGGTATGAAATTCGGCCTGTTCTTCGTTGGTGAATATATCGGTATTGTCACGGTTTCTGCCCTGATTGTGACAATGTTCTTTGGTGGTTGGCATGGTCCGTTCCTGCCGCCGTTTGTCTGGTTTGCGTTGAAAACGGCATTCTTCATGGTGATGTTCATCCTGATACGTGCCTCTTTACCGCGTCCGCGTTATGACCAGGTGATGGCGTTTGGCTGGAAAATCTGTCTGCCGCTGACCTTACTTAACCTGCTGGCGACTGCGGCAGTGATTTTGTACAACGCTCAATAAGGGGGGAATGAACCATGACATTGAAAGAGTTAGTGGTTGGTTTTGCCACCCAGGTACGCAGTATTTGGATGATTGGCTTGCATGCCTTTCATAAGCGCGAAACCCAAATGTATCCAGAGGAACCGGTTTATCTGCCACCCCGTTACCGTGGCCGTATTGTGTTGACGCGCGATCCGGACGGTGAAGAGCGTTGTGTTGCCTGTAACCTGTGTGCGGCTGTTTGCCCAGTGGGATGTATCTCACTGCAAAAGGCTGAACATGAAGATGGTCGTTGGTATCCAGAATTTTTCCGCATCAACTTCTCACGTTGTATTTTCTGTGGCTTATGTGAAGAAGCTTGCCCGACTACTGCGATCCAATTAACGCCTGATTTCGAAATGGGGGAATTTAAGCGTCAGGATTTGGTATATGAAAAAGAGGACCTGACGATTTCAGGTCCGGGTAAATATCCTGATTATAATTTTTACCGTAAGACAGGTGTGGCAATTGACGGCAAATCAAAAGGTGAAGCCGACAATGAAGCGAAACCTATCGACGTTAAAAGCCTGTTGCCGTAAGGAGCGATATTCATGGAATTTACGTTTTATACCGCTGGGCTGATTGCCATATTGGCAACTATCAGGGTAATTACCCATACCAATCCGATACATGCGCTTTTGTATCTGATCGTTTCTCTGCTGGCGCTTTCAGCGGTGTTTTTCTCGCTGGGCGCTTATTTTGCCGGTGCGCTAGAGATCATCGTTTACGCCGGGGCTATTATGGTGCTGTTCGTTTTCGTGGTGATGATGCTTAACCTTGGCAAATCTGTTGTTGAACAGGAGCGTGTTTGGTTGAAACCGCGGACGTGGATTGGTCCGGGAATACTGTCAACAATGCTGCTTGTTGTGCTGGTGTATACCATTATCAATGTTTCTCATGGGGATATTGCCGACAATATCACGGGTGAAGTTGTCAGTGCCAAAGAAGTGGGTATCAGTTTGTTTGGTCCGTATGTATTGGCCGTTGAACTGGCTTCTTTGCTGTTGCTTGCCGGTATGGTGGTGGCGTATCACATTGGCCGTGAACACAAACAGGGTGAAGTGCTCAGCAACCGAAATGCGGAGGAACAACCATGATACCTCTTCAACATGGACTGATTTTGGCGGCAATTCTATTTGTGTTGGGCCTGACCGGGCTCATCATCCGCCGTAATCTGTTGTTTATGTTAATTGGGCTCGAAGTGATGATTAATGCTGCAGCTCTGGCTTTTGTTGTGGTAGGCAGCTATTGGGGCCAGCCAGATGGTCAAGTGATGTTTATTTTGGCTATCAGCTTGGCGGCGGCAGAGGCGAGTATTGGCTTGGCGCTGTTATTGCAGCTCTATCGTCGTCGCCAGAATCTGAATATTGATACAGTCAGTGAGATGCGCGGATGAACTTACTCTATTTAACAATTCTGCTGCCACTGCTGGGATTTTTGCTGTTGGCATTTTCCCGTGGCCGCTGGTCTGAAAATACATCAGCTACCATCGGGATTAGTTCTGTTGGTTTGGCTGCGTTGGTTACCTTATGGGTAGCTATCGATTTCAACAGTCAGAATGGCGCAGGTGATCTGGTTTACAGTCAGAACCTGTGGAACTGGATGGAAGTTGGGAATTTCAGTATTCCGTTCACTCTGGTTCTTGATGGTTTATCACTTACCATGTTGAGTGTGGTAACGGGTGTTGGTTTCCTGATCCATATGTATGCCTCGTGGTATATGCGCGGTGAAGAGGGTTATTCCCGTTTCTTCGCTTATACCAACCTGTTTATTGCCAGCATGGTGATACTGGTTCTGGCAGATAACATGATGCTGATGTATCTCGGTTGGGAAGGGGTGGGGCTGTGCAGTTATTTGCTGATTGGCTTCTACTATACCAATCCGGCGAATGGCGCCGCAGCAATGAAAGCCTTTGTCGTTACCCGTGTGGGTGACGTCTTCCTGGCTATCGGCATGTTCATTTTGTATGACAATCTGGGAACATTGAACTTCCGCGAGTTGGCGATTTTAGCTCCACAGCATCTGGAAGCCGGTTCTTCGGTGATTACCTGGGCGACTTTGATGTTATTGGGGGGAGCAGTAGGTAAATCAGCCCAGTTGCCGTTACAAACTTGGTTGGCCGATGCGATGGCCGGTCCAACGCCAGTTTCTGCGTTGATTCATGCTGCAACGATGGTAACCGCTGGGGTCTACTTAGTTGCACGTAGTCACGGCCTATTCTTGATGGCGCCGGAAATCCTGCAACTGGTTGGCACTGTCGGTGCTGTCACGCTGGTGTTGGCAGGTTTTGCCGCGTTAGTACAAACCGATATTAAGCGTGTATTGGCTTACTCAACCATGAGCCAGATTGGTTACATGTTCCTGGCGTTGGGGGTTCAGGCGTGGGATGCAGCAATCTTCCACCTGATGACTCACGCTTTCTTTAAGGCGCTGTTGTTCCTGGCATCGGGTTCTGTCATCTTGGCCTGTCACCACGAGCAGAATATTTTCAAAATGGGAGGATTGCGTAAATCCATTCCGTTGGTTTATGCCTGCTTCTTGGTAGGTGGCGCGGCGTTATCAGCGTTGCCAATTGTCACTGCGGGTTTCTACAGTAAAGATGAAATTCTGTGGGGAGCAATGTCACATGGTCATATCAACCTTATGCTAGCTGGTCTGGCGGGGGCATTTATGACCTCTTTGTATACTTTCCGTATGATTTTCATTGTATTCCACGGTGAGGCGAAAACAAAAGCTCATCCTGTTAAGGGTATCACCCATCACCTGCCGTTACTGGTATTGCTGGTGCTTTCCACCTTTGTGGGCGCACTAATTGTGCCACCATTGGCGGGTGTATTACCGGGAAGCCATGCAACGGATCACACAGGAAAAATGACCTTGGAAGTGGTTTCTGGTGTGATCGCTGTCGCGGGTATTTTGCTGGCAATGGCACTGTATTTGGGTAAACGTCAGTTAGTGAATGGTGTGGCACAAAGTGCTCCGGGGCGTTTCTTCTCCGTATGGTGGTTTAATGCTTGGGGTTTTGATGTTCTCTATGATTGGGTATTTGTTAAGCCGTTCAAGAACATTACACATGTATTGCGAAACGATCCGCTAAATTCATTGATGAATATTCCTGCGGTGTTATCACGCTGGAGTAACAAAGGTCTTAGTCTGAGTGAAAATGGACAGGTCCGTTGGTACGTTGCCTCTATGGGGTTGGGTGCAGTGCTGGTTTTAGCTCTGCTGCTACTGGTTTAATTTAAGGGATACATTGCGCCATGCTATTACCTTGGCTAATTCTTATGCCCTTCATCGGTGGCCTGTTGAGTTGGCAGGCTGAACGCTTCGGTACCCGTGTACCGCGTTGGATCGCGTTAATTTCGATGGGGTTGACTCTGGTGCTCTCTCTGCAACTGTGGTTGCTGGGGGACTATACCTTGGTGAATCCGCAAGGGATCCCTCAATGGCAAGAGGAATTTCTTATGCCATGGATCCCACGTTTTGGTATCAGTATTCACCTTGCTCTGGATGGCTTATCGTTGCTGATGGTGGTGTTGACCGCACTACTGGGGCTGATGGCTATTCTCTGTTCATGGACGGAAAATCAGCCATATCAGGGCTTTTTCCACTTGAACCTGCTGTGGATCTTGGGTGGTGTGATGGGGGTGTTCCTCGCTATCGACATGTTCCTATTCTTCTTTTTCTGGGAAATGATGTTGGTGCCGATGTACTTCTTGATTGCACTGTGGGGGCACCGAGGCTCAGGCGGTAAAACCCGTATCACCGCAGCGACCAAGTTTTTCATTTACACCCAGGCGAGTGGCTTGGTGATGTTAATTGCGATTATGGCGCTGGTACTGGTTCACTATAACGGGACAGGTGAGTGGACATTCAGCTATGGAAAGCTGCTGAATACACCAATGTCACATACCGTTCAATACTTGCTGATGCTCGGTTTCTTCATTGCTTTTGCTGTAAAAATGCCAGTAGTGCCTTTACATGGGTGGTTACCTGATGCGCACAGTCAGGCACCAACAGCGGGTTCTGTTGACCTGGCGGGTATCTTGCTGAAAACCGCAGGTTATGGTCTGTTGCGTTTCGGTTTGCCACTGTTCCCGGAAGCTTCTCATGAGTTTACTCCCATTGCGATGTGGTTCGGTGTGCTTGGGATCTTCTATGGCGCATGGATGGCATTCAGCCAGACAGATATCAAACGCTTGATTGCTTATACCAGTATCTCTCATATGGGGTTTGTGTTAATCGCGATCTATTCTGGCAGCCAGCTTGCTTACCAAGGGGCAATTATTCAGATGATTGCTCATGGTCTGTCAGCCGCAGGTCTGTTTATTCTCTGTGGGCAGCTTTATGAGCGCTTACATACCCGTGATATGAATCTTATGGGTGGTTTGTGGAAACGTGTGCAGTTCTTGCCTGCGTTATCGCTCTCTTTTGCTGTGGCGACACTAGGGATGCCGGGGACCGGTAACTTCGTCGGTGAATTTATGATCCTGTTTGGTAGTTTTAGTGAATTTCCGTTAATTATAACGATTTCTGTGTTTGGTCTGGTCTTTGCCTCTGTCTATGCTCTGTATATGATGCAGCGTGCTTACTACGGTGAATCAAAATCAGATGAACCACTAAGACGAATGGATATGCGAGAAGTATCCATTGTAATGGTGCTGTTGATATTACTGGTGGTGATGGGCTTCTACCCACAACCTATCCTTGATACTTCAGCGGCAGCGATGGATAACATCCAGACCTGGTATTCAGCTTCAATTTCAACTACAAGGCCGTAATTCGCCATGACAATAACTCCTCAACAACTGATCGCGCTGTTACCGCTGTTGATCGTCGGATTGACGGTAGTCGTTGTGATGCTGTCCATTGCGTGGCGACGCGATCACTTTATTAATACCACTCTGACCGTGATAGGTTTGAATCTGGCTCTGCTGTCTCTCTATTTTGTCGGACAGCAAGAAGCGATGGATGTCACTCCACTGGTTCATGTGGATCGCTATGCTATGCTCTATATCGGTCTTGTACTGGTTGCAAGCTTAGCAACGACGACTTTCGCCTATTCTTGGTTAGAAAATTACCCAGATAACAAAGAAGAGTTTTATTTGCTGGTGCTGATTGCGACAGTGGGCGGGATTCTTCTGGCGTGTGCAAACCACCTGGCATCATTGTTTATCGGTATTGAGTTATTAACTTTACCGCTGTTTGGCTTGATTGGTTATGCATATCGTCAGAAACGCTCTCTGGAAGCGGCTATCAAGTATATGCTGCTGTCTGCGGCAGCCTCTTCTTTCATGCTGTTTGGTATAGCGTTGTTATATGCGGAATCAGGCGATCTCTCTTTTGCCGCACTGGGGCATCGTTTGTCTGACAGCTATATCTATCAACCTTTGATACTGTCAGGCTTGGGTATGCTGGTTGTTGGCCTTGGCTTTAAATTATCACTGGTGCCTTTCCATCTCTGGACACCGGATGTTTATCAGGGAGCGCCTGCTCCGGTCTCCACCTTTCTGGCAACAGCCAGTAAGATAGCGATTTTCGCAGTAGTAGTGCGTTTGTTTGTTGAAGCACCAATGGCGGATAGTGAAGCACTGCGTACGGTATTAACCGTTATTGCAATTGCTTCTATGCTGTTCGGTAACTTGATGGCGCTGACCCAGACAAATATCAAACGGCTGCTTGGTTACTCTTCTATTGCTCACTTGGGTTATCTGCTGGTGGCGCTGGTGGCGGTACAGAACCACCAGCTTTCAGAAGAAACGGTCGGTATCTATCTGGCAGGTTATCTGTTTAGCAGTATTGGCGCATTTGGCGTTGTTAGCCTCATGTCCAGCCCATATAAAGGGCCGGATGCAGATTCCCTCTACTCATACCGTGGCCTGTTTTGGCATAAACCTATTCTGTCTGCGGTGATGACGGTGATGATGTTGTCACTGGCGGGGATCCCAATGACGTTCGGTTTTATTGGTAAGTTCTACGTCATTGTGTTGGGTGTGAAAGCGGAACTGTGGTGGCTGACGGGGGCTGTGGTTGTGGGTAGTGCTATCGGTTTGTATTACTACCTGCGGGTCATGGTCAGTCTGTATCTACCTGCGCCGAAGGCCCTTAACCGTGACACGCCAAGGAACTGGGCATCGACTGCCGGCGGGATGGTTGTTCTGATTTCTGCATTATTGGTGTTAGCGCTAGGTATCTGGCCTCAACCGCTGATTGATGTGATACAGCAAGCGAAAATTATTCTCTAAATAGCCAGTCAGTTGTTACGGATTATTTGGAATATAAAAACCCGGTAAGATCATCCTTACCGGGTTATTGCAATTTATTGATAACGCTTTCTTCTCCCTGATCAGTGTTTCAATTGCCTGATGGAGATCAAAGATCAGGGGATAAGCCATATTTATTTCACTAGAAGCCCGCTATATTGTGATTCCAGATTGTCAAGGTAGTCTAGTTGATCGTGTATGAGTTTAGTCAGGTTTTGCTGACGGGTTTGATCATCTATGGTCTCCTGTAATTGTCTGGCAAAGATGTTCCATACTTGTTCCAGTTGAGTTGCCTGGAGTAATAGGGTAGTGCGTTCTTTGTCGATTTGATGCACATCAGCTATACCGGTAATCCGTTGTTCCACGCCTTTTAACTGAGTTTTTAAATCGTCGCAATCTGTGGTTAATTGAGCGATTTGTTTATCCAATTTGATTCTAGCATCAGCTAGCTCAACATATTTTAGTCCTGTGGAGATATTACTCAGAATCTTTTTAGTGATCTCAATTCCTTGTTTGATCGCTTGTTTAATGAGTTCTTTTTTGGGGCTAGCCAGATTCAGTTTGTCCAGTTCACTGACATCGGGAATATAATCCTTAAACATATCGGCCAGATTATATTGACGGATAATATTTTGGCTTTCGATGAGCTTGTCGCGATCTGGGATTAATTTGGTCTTATCCTGCTCTTTCTGCGTGATATCGGCTTGCAGCTCTTCTTTTCTTTCCTGTTCTTCTTTCAGGCGCTCTTCCAGACGTTCTAAAATAACGACATTACTAACGTCGGCAATTTTGCTGGTCATTATGTTAGCTTCTTCGTGTAAGCTGGAAATGACGTTTTTAACATCTTTGTTTAAACTGCGTACTTGCTCTAAACGTGCTTCCAACAGGGTATTTCGTGTTTCGTCATCCAATTCGGTATTTTCCAAAGCGGTATCAATTTCGATGATGGTCTGGAAATAATCTTGCGGCGGGAGTTGCCTCAGAACAGTTTGTAGTTGAGGTACAGAGGCGCGAGCGGCTTCGTCGATATCACGACTATATAAGCTTATCCGTAGAGTTTTTTCTTGAATAATTTCAATGCCTGATTTTTGCTGATGCGTTAAACGCCAGATGTTTTTCACCGCTTGACTCAAAGTTTTTACGTTAATTTCTGGATAAATGATCGTTTTCTGAGGGAAAGTGATGACGTCAGTCATTTTAATACTCCTTTTTTCCGTAAGTCCTATGTAATACGTGAATGATTAGTTATAGCGAGATTTGTATTCTTTCAATGCTTCATCGAAAACCTTGACCAATTGTTTCGCGGAACCTTCTACTTCTTTCCAAGGGTTTATGACTTGCTGGAATTTAGTCATAAAAGAGGTCAGGTTCAGAGCATCGTTAATTTGGCTGAATTTATCTTTGGAAGCATTGATCTGGGTCAGCATGGATTGCCACATGTAATCCAAATGGTTCAGCGCGACTTCTGCATCCAACAAACGGGTATCGATGTCGCTAAAATCAAGGGATAAACTAGTAATAGACTTTTGCAGTGCGCGTTTACCTTTGATGCTCTCTTCCAGGCTTCGCACTTCTTCGATCAGCATATTTTTCCGTTTTCGCACTTCCTCTGCTTTGGAACCAAAGATGCCACCGGTAATAGCGAGGCCGATAAGCCCTCCTGCGATACCAGAGAAAGCCAGGCCGACGAATTTATCGTAGTCTTTCTTGAGTTGGACAATGTCCTCTTTTTTCTCAATGATTTTCTCATCCAGATCTCCGATGTTGACCGACATCTTATTGTCTTTCATCAGCTTTCTCTTATTTTCGACTTGTGGTTGTAAGCCCAAGGCAATGCTGCCGTTTGATAACCTGCCACCAATCAGCTTTAGCTTGAAATCGGATACTTCAGCTTTGACCTTTTCAGTTTTTTCCTGTTGTTTCTTAATATCACTTTTCATGGTGTCAAGGATTTCCCCTAGAACATAGGATACTTCTCTGTCTTCATAGGTATAGGTGATCTCGGCGAGTTGTCTGTCCGATATTTCTCCTAATCTCCTTTTTATACGTGTGATAATTGGCATTTCATTAATGATGCTAATGATGTTTTCACCCGTTTCGGTAATTTGTTTGCCAACAACTTCCAGGTCTATGCTCTGTTGCAGAATATCGTTTTCCACATCGCTCCAGCTAAACGAGTGAGTGCGGATTTCTTCAAACAAAGTGTGAATATCTTCTGGTTCTAATCCAGCGATATCGATCTTTTGGTAACCCAAGTAGTTTTTCACTTCCTCAAGATTAAAAGGGAGTGATAGACCTTTTTTAATATACAGTTTGATATTAATCAAGTCTTCTTTGGTAAATATTCCTCCGGGGCGTGCAACACCTTCTTGTTTACCAGTCAGTAATTGCAAGGTAGCCGAGGGAATATCTGTTTCGTTTAGTGTTTTTTCCGCTGGAAGTTGAGCTAATAACATATATTTCTCCATTAATGGTTCTTGCTTTATTGAAAAATTATTAAATACATCAAGGCACAACCGAACGTCATAATACTCATGTTGTTAAATTAATGTTGTATTTTTTATTGAATAATCTGAATTAAAAATACATATATTTTCATGATTAATTGTTGTGAAAATAGTTTAATTCATGAGTTTTATTAAATAATTGTCTATATTTTTATCAATCTTAAATGAAATTATTTATGATTTTTTTATATCTAATATATGAAATTAAATAGTATGAATTTTTATTATTTTAGTAATCAAATGTAAAAATAATATTTTGTCTTTCTTGTTTATATGGTTTGGTATTTCATTTTTTAATTGATGTTAAGATAATAAATATAAAATATTTTAATGTTATTTTTATAAAATGTATTTTAAAACAATTTGTTACGTTGATTTCGTGATGTGGCGGTTATATAATTTCTATATTGTTAATTTAAAAAATAGGTAATGTGGTGTTTTTATAAAGAATAAGTCGGATGTTTTTTGATTTGTCGTTTATGGCATGTTTAAATAATAGATAAGATAGAACTCTATTTTATGTGTTGTTGAATAAAAGTTTTTGCTATTTTTAGATCTATATTTTAATTAAAGTCTTAATTGTTCATATGATAGTTCAAATTAACAAATAAGGAGGATTTTTTTATAATTCTATTTAGCTATTATGAAAATAAGATATGTTTTTTATAGGTGGATTTTTACAAAGAATAAATGTTTATTTCTTTGTTTATAATAACGGTATTTATTTAGTAGATTTTTCGTAGTAAGTAATGGAGTCGTTTTTTTATAAATTGCATGGTGAGGATCATACTTGGGATAGGCTCTTATATTCGTTATTTGAGGCACAAAACATCTGATTTAGTCTGTTTCAGTATTGAGATAATAGCATTCTGTTAACGGAATTGGACAAGTATAATTACATAAATAATCAGGGCTTTAATTATTATTAATGCCCCGTATAATCCTACTTTTTATCACGTCTTTTGGGGCAGAAAGTGGTGAGTCAAATTGCTAATGTTGTCGCTGATATATGTAAAACACTGAATAATGAACAAGTTAGCGAAGTTGGTATTCAACAGATTTCATTTCCTCTGCCAGCAGGTTGCAGCGTTTACTGGCTGGAATGGCTGGCAGCGCAGTCTCATTATCCACAATTCTACTGGCATCACAGAGAGGGCCATGAAGAAGTTGCTGCTTGTGGGCAAATCCATCTTTTCAGTGATATCGCTTTAGCCGAAAATTTTTTGCAGAGAAACGGTCAGTTTCCACAGATACGGATCTGGGGGCTGAATGCTTGGGATCGGATTCAACCAGCCCGTATTACGCAATCCGAAGCAGGGGAAACAGGTTATCTGTTTTTGCCCCGCATCGAATTACGTCGCTACCGTGACGAAAGCAGATTGTATTTGAATATAGCTGGTCGGCAGGATATGAGGAATGCACAGGAATTTCTGCGACAGTTAGTACCGCACCAGGAATTCTCTGTGTTACAGGCGGTGGTAGTGAACGAGGAGAATGTGCCGGAACGCGCCCGGTGGTGTGATTTGATTGAGCAGGCTTTGGATACTATTACTCATCGCAAGATGGAAAAGGTAGTGATGGCGCGTAAAACGCAGATAATACTGAGTGAATCTTTAGCGACTGGACAGTTTATGGCAGCGAGTCGCCAGATAAATCACTGTTGTTATCATTTTATGTTGGCTTTTAATCAGCATGAGGCTTTTTTGGCGTCTTCGCCAGAACGGCTTTACTACCGCAAGCAGACTCAGCTTTATACAGAAGCGCTGGCGGGGACGGTTACCAATTCAGATGATACTCAGCAAGCTGAAAAATTGGGGCAATGGTTGCTAGGTGATAAAAAAAATCAACATGAAAACTTGCTCGTTGTTGATGATATTTGCCAGCGTCTTCAAGGCGCCGTGGTTTCTGTCGATGTTGCTCCGCCAGATGTGATTCGTCTGCGAAAGGTTCAGCATTTGCGCCGCCGGATCCAGGGAGAACTAAAGAATGCCAGTGATAGTGATTGCTTGCATCGTTTACAACCAACGGCCGCTGTTGCTGGATTACCTCGTGAAGCGGCGCGTGATTTTATTCGTGATAGCGAGTTATTCAGTCGTGATTGGTATGCAGGGTCCGCTGGATATCTTTCCTGTGAACAGAGTGAGTTTGCGGTTTCGCTACGTTGCGCACAAATTAACAATAACTTACTTTCACTGTATGCCGGTGCGGGGATTGTGATGGGATCTGATCCACAACAGGAGTGGATAGAGATAGAGAATAAAGCTGCCGGGTTGCGCACTTTGCTGAAAGGTGAATGAAAACAATCTCCGATTAAATGGCAATTCATTGAACTAGGATAAAGAAATAATTATCGGTACCGTTAGGCTAATAGCCAGTTTTTATAGAAATTTTTTGAGTAAAATATGTCAAACAGCGCATTTAACCGCCGCTGGGCGGAACTTTTATTGGAAGCACTTACTCGTCATGGATTACGTCATGTTTGTATTGCACCCGGTTCACGTTCCACGCCTTTGACAATAGCTGCTGCGGCAAATAACAAACTGATTTGTCATACTCATTTTGACGAGCGTGGATTAGGGCATCTGGCACTGGGGTTATCCAAAGCAAGTAGAGAGCCGGTTGCCGTTATCGTTACTTCTGGAACCGCAGTGGCCAATCTCTACCCTTCATTAATTGAAGCCAGTTTAACGGGTGAACGAGTGGTTTTCCTTACTGCTGATCGGCCACCAGAATTGATGGATTGTGGCGCGAATCAGGCTATCCGTCAAAATGGTATTTTTGCTTCTCATCCATGCCAAATAATTTCTTTGCCAAGACCGACCGTAGATATACCGGCAAGCTGGCTGGCTTCTGTCATCGATCATAGTATGGCGAATTTGCGGCATGGGGCCTTGCATATTAATTGCCCATTTGCTGAACCATTATATGGTGATGAAGAGCCTGCTTATGATGAGTGGCAGCAGCAGTTAGGCGATTGGTGGAAAAGTAAAACACCTTGGTTGAGCCAGCCAGTAACTAATGTTGTGGCAGAAGTAGCGGATTGGGACTGTTGGCAACAGAAAAAAGGCGTTGTATTGGCTGGTCGAATGAGTGCCGAAGAGGGAGTTAATGTTGCTAAATGGGCAAAGGCATTGGGCTGGCCGTTGATTGGCAATGTGCTTTCACAAACTGGGCAGCCATTGCCTTGTGCCGATTTATGGTTGGATAATCCTCATGTGCGGGAGATTTTAGCGCCAGCGCAATTGGTAGTACAGTTTGGTTCCAGCCTGATAGGGAAACGCTTGTTACAGTGGCAGGCGAAATGCCAACCGCAGGAGTTTTGGATTATTGATCCGATACCCGGCCGACTTGATCCTGCCAGTCATCGTGGCAGAAAATTAACTTATGATATTGCTGACTGGTTACTGGCTCATCCCGCACAGTCGCGTATGCCGTGGGCGCAATCGCATACACCGTGGGCAGAAGAGCTCATAATCTGGTCAGGAAAAGCAGTTAACTGCGTCAGAACTGAATTAGCCGGGAAATTCGGTGAAGCAACTGTGGCCTATCGATTGAGTGAATTACTGCCTGAACGCGGGCAGTTGTTTGTCGGTAACAGCCTGATTATTCGTTTGATAGATGCACTGGGGCAATTACCGGCGGGATATCCAGTTTACAGTAACCGGGGCGCTAGCGGTATTGATGGGTTAATTTCCACTGCGGCAGGTGTGCAACGGGCAACGGCAAAGCCCACTTTGGCGGTTATCGGTGATTTATCGGCGCTTTATGATCTCAATAGCTTGGCTCTGTTGCGTCATCCTTCCGCTCCAATGGTATTAATTGTGGTAAATAATAACGGCGGGCAGATTTTCTCTCTACTACCAACCCCGGAGGAAGCAAGGCAGCGTTTTTACTGTATGCCTCAATACGTTAATTTTGATCATGCTGCGGCAATGTTTGGCTTGAAATATGCCAGCCCACAAAATTGGATGGAGTTGCAACAAGGTATTGAGCAGGCATGGCAACAAAATGAAACCACACTGATTGAGCTAAAAGTACCGGACAAAGAAGGGGCTGACTGTTTGCAACGGCTGTTAAAACAGGTGGCGATGTTGTGAGTCTCGCTTGTCGCAAATTCAACGGTCACAATGACCGCCCGTGGTTGGTTTGGTTGCATGGATTATTGGGTTGTGGTGATGAATGGTTGCCATTAGTGAATCTGTGTGCTCAACATCCTTCATTGGTCGTTGATCTCCCCGGTCACGGTGATTCCGCAAGGGTGCGGATAAACGATTTTACAGAGATGAGCCGTCTTCTATCTAAAACGTTAAGAGAACAGCAAATTGATCAATATTGGTTGATTGGTTACTCCTTGGGTGGCCGTATCGCCATGAATTATGCTTGCTATGGTCATAATCGGGGATTATGTGGGTTGCTGGTTGAAGGTGGAAACCCTGGTTTGTTTTCCCAACAGGAGAGGAATGACCGCCTTGACCACGATCGAAACTGGGCCAGACGTTTTCGTTCTCAGTCGATGGAACAGGTTTTATCTGATTGGTATCAGCAGCCCATTTTTTCTGATCTATTGCCTGAACAGCGTCAACAACTTATCAAAATACGCCGCCATAATAATGGTGATAGTGTGGCTGATATGCTGGAAAATACCTCACTTGGACATCAACCTTGGTTGGTGCCTGTATTGCAACAACTGACGTTGCCTTTTGCTTATCTATGCGGCGAAAATGACAAAAAATTCGGACAATTAGCAAAACGTTGCGCTTTGCCGCTGCAAACTATTCCACATGTTGGGCATAATGCTCACCGAGCGAACACGGCGGCGTTTGCTGCGGCAGTAAACCATTTTTTATCACTCTTTGATTGAAGGAATACGAATATGATTTACCCGAGTGAAGAAGAACTTTATGCCCCAATTGTATGGCAGGACTGCTCCGAAGGATTTGAAGATATTTTTTATCACAAATCCACCGATGGTATGGCTAAAATCACCATCAATCGCCCACAAGTACGTAACGCATTCCGGCCATTGACGGTTAAAGAGATGATGCAGGTGTTGGATGATGCCCGTTATGATGACACTGTCGGTGTGATTATTCTGACCGGTATGGGTGAAAAAGCTTTTTGTGCTGGTGGTGATCAGAAAATCCGTGGTGATTACGGTGGTTATAAAGATGCCAACGACATGCATCACTTGAATGTATTGGATTTCCAGCGCCAGATTCGCACTTGTCCAAAACCCGTCGTTGCCATGGTTGCTGGATATGCGATTGGTGGTGGTCATGTACTTCATTTGGTGTGTGACCTGACCATTGCGGCTGATAACGCTATTTTTGGTCAGACCGGGCCTAAAGTGGGCTCTTTTGACGGCGGTTGGGGGGCATCTTACATGGCACGGATTGTTGGTCAGAAAAAAGCCCGTGAAATCTGGTTCCTGTGTCGTCAGTATGATGCTAAACAAGCGTTGGAGATGGGGCTGGTTAACACTGTTGTGCCTTATGCGGATCTGGAAAAAGAGACCGTTCGCTGGTGTCGTGAAATGCTGAAAAATAGCCCAATGGCTCTGCGCTGCCTGAAAGCCGCTCTAAATGCTGATTGTGATGGTCAGTCTGGATTGCAGGAGCTGGCCGGTAACGCCACCATGCTTTTCTATATGACAGAAGAAGGTCAGGAGGGACGTAATGCATTCGTTGAGAAACGCCACCCTGATTTCAGTAAATTCAAACGTAACCCATAATGCGTACTGTAACTTTATACCGGTTCAGATTGCCAATGGAGGCAGGTGTTATCCTGCGATATCAGCGGCTTAAAACTCGTGATGGTTTTTTAGTTCACTTACAGGAAAATGGTCAACAGGGATGGGGTGAAATTGCACCATTGCCGGAATTCAGCAAAGAAACCGTTGAACAGGCCGGTGAAGCAGCGGTGGCATGGCTTAAACAGTGGCACCTTGGTGCGGAACCTGATGAAAGTGAATTACCTTCTGTGGCATTTGGGCTTAGCTGCGCATTAGCTGAATTACAGGGTAAATTACCGGAAGACGCTGATTACCGGAAAGCGCCGCTGTGCAATGGTGATCCTGATGAACTGATTGTTCGTCTCAGTAACATGAGTGGACAAAAAGTTGCCAAAGTGAAAGTTGGGCTGTATGAAGCTGTACGTGATGGCATGGTCGTGAATGTTTTATTGGAAGCGGTACCGGATTTATCTTTGCGGCTGGATGCTAACCGTAGTTGGAGCCGAGCTAAAGCGGACAGCTTCGCTAAGTATGTCAATCCAGATTACCGCAACCGAATTGCCTTTTTGGAGGAACCTTGTCAAACCCCGGAAGAATCGCTCGCTTTTGCCCGTGATACAGGGATTGCCATTGCATGGGATGAAAGCGTCCGGGATGAGGGGTTTAACGTAGAGGCACAAGCAGGGGTGACTGCTATTGTGATCAAGCCCACTCTGATAGGAAGCCTTGCCCGTTGCCGTCAGTTGATTTCAGCCGCGCGCAATGCTGGATTGGAGGCTGTGATCAGCTCCAGTATTGAAACCAGCTTCGGTCTGACTCAACTTGCCCGCATTGCTCATTGGCTGACGCCAGCGACTATTCCTGGGCTGGATACACTGGAATTGATTCAGTCTCAGTTAGTGCGCTGTTGGCCGGGTAGCACGGTGCCAGTAACAGGATTGGACAAGTTAGAAATCGCATGGTGCAGTTAAATTCATTTACCCAGTGGCCGTGGCGTTACTGGGCATTGCTTAGTCCTGAAAATATTGCTGTCAAGTTGCATGATCGCTCCCTAACTTGGCATCAGTTAGTTATCTCTTTGGATACGATAGCGGCCAATTTTCGCCAACAGGGGGTAGTTGAAGGCAGTGGTGTAATGCTGCGAGGGAAGAACAGTGAAGAGATGTTGTTTTGCTATCTTGCAGCGCTACAGTGTGGTGCGCGGGTATTGCCACTGAATCCTCAACTGCCTGAAATGCTCTTGGCTAAATTACTGCCACATTTGAATATCGATTTTGTGGCTGATTTTTGTGGTGACAACTTGCTTGTGATGGATGCCAAATCCCTCGATTGGAAAAGTGAACCGCTAAATGCTGATGATAATTCAGTGGCATGGGATGCGATACGCCCGGCCAGTATGATACTGACCTCCGGCTCTTCCGGGATGCCTAAAGCGGCTATTCACTCAATTCATGCTCATCTTGCCAGTGCGCAAGATGTCCTTTCAGTAATCAATTTTCAGCAGCAAGATAGCTGGCTGCTCTCATTGCCGTTGTTTCATGTATCGGGTCAGGGGATTATTTGGCGCTGGCTAATTAAAGGGGCTTCTCTGGTATTGAGAAATATCAATCCACTGGAGCATGCTTTAGCCGATTGTACTCACGCTTCATTGGTGCCGACTCAGCTCTGGCGGTTATTGGAGCAGTCACAACATCAGCCACCGAATTTGAAAGAAGTGCTGCTGGGTGGGGCGATGATCCCCGTTGAATTGACGCAAAGGGCAGAGCAGCAAGGTATTCGTTGTTGGTGTAGTTATGGTTTAACCGAACTGGCTTCAACAGTATGCATTAAACGGGCAGATGAGTTGCCTGGTGTGGGAAATCCATTACCGGGCAAGCAAGTTCGGTTGATCAAGGAGGAGATTCAAATTCGTTCTGGCAGCCTTGCCAATGGATATTGGCTGGATGGAAAATTACAACCATTAGCTGATCGTGATGGCTGGTTTCATACTCGTGATCGAGGAGTGATACAAAATGGTGAGTTGCGGATACTTGGCCGGATGGATAATCAATTTTTCAGCGGTGGAGAAGGGATTCAGCCGGAAGAGATTGAACGGGTGATTAACACCTATCCACAGGTTGCACAAAACTTTATTGTTCCCGTACCTGACCCTGAATTTGGTTATCGTCCTGTCGCGGTCATAGACAGTAATTCATCTGAGGTCATTGATACATTACCTGAATGGTTGATTGATAAACTGGCTGCTTTTCAGCGCCCAGTCGCTTACTATCTGTTACCTCAAAAGCTTAAAAATAACGGCATTAAAGTTTCCCGTCAGCAAATCAAAAAATGGGTGTTGGATTTGCCCGGTTGCTCTTGAGCTATTTTGATTTGCTATCAATATGTTGAATTTCGTACTGCCCATTATTTATCGTGTAATAATGGGCAGAGAGGGTTAAAAGATGGTGTTGTTAGACATTAGCCTTTGATTTTTTTCAGCGCGTTTTCAACACCAGCGCCATATTCTGGGTGAACTTTTCTAAATAGCTCAACCTGACGGCGTTGAGTCTCTTCATGTGCTTGTGACAGTTCACTGGCGATACGGTCAAACATACGTTGATGTTCTTTACTGCTGATTAAGTTATATAGCCTGCGAGGCTGACTGAAATAATCTTCATCTTGACGATGGTTCCAGTTATCGGCATCTCCTTCTAAAGACAATGATGGTTGTTTGAATTCAGGTTGTTCCTGGAACAATCCTGCACTGTTTGGTTCATAGGTCACTGTGTTTCCGCTGTTACCATCGACACGCATTGCCCCATCACGGTGGAAATTATGGAACGGACAACGAGGTGTATTGACCGGAATTTGATGGTGGTTAACGCCAAGACGGTAACGTTGAGCATCACCATAAGAGAACAGACGGCCTTGTAACATCTTATCAGGGGAGAAACTGACACCTGGCACAACATTCGCGGGGTTGAAAGCAACCTGTTCAACGTCTGCAAAATAGTTATCAGGGTTACGGTTTAGCTCGAAATAACCGACATCAATCATCGGGTAGTCGCCGTGAGGCCATACTTTTGTCAAATCAAACGGATTGTACGGCGTCTGAGAAGCTTCGTTCTCTGGCATAATCTGAACCTTTAATTTCCAGCGTGGATAATCGCCTTGTTCAATTGCTGTAAACAAGTCACGCTGAGAGCTTTCACGATCTTTACCCACCAGCGCTTCTGCCTCTTCGTCCATCAGGCTTTTAATGCCTTGCTGACAACGGAAGTGGAATTTCACCCAGAAACGTTCATTATCTGCGTTGATAAAGCTGAAAGCATGGCTACCAAAACCGTGCATATGACGGAAAGATTTAGGTACACCACGGTCACTGAAATCAATGGTTAATTGGTGCAGTGATTCAGGTTGATGAGAGAAGAAATCCCATTTATAGGCAGGATTACGTAAATTAGTGTGGGGATCGCGTTTAACAACATGGTTAAGATCTGGGAACTTCAGTGGATCACGGAGATAGAATATCGGGGTGTTGTTACCAACTAAATCCCAGTTACCTTCTTCAGTGTAGAACTTAAGCGCAAAACCACGAATATCACGTTCCGCATCTGCTGCGCCGCGCTCACCGGCGACGGTTGAGAAACGGGCAAACATCTCGGTTTTTTTGCCTATTTCAGAAAAAATCTTAGCGCGGGTGTACTTAGTAATATCGTGAGTCACCACAAAGACGCCATGAGCTCCAGAACCTTTGGCATGCATACGGCGCTCTGGGATCACTTCACGATCAAAATGGGCAAGCTTTTCTAAGAACCAAACATCTTGTAACAACATAGGACCACGTTGACCCGCAGTCATGACATTATTGTTGTCAACGACAGGGGCGCCAGCATTCGTTGTAAGTCCTCTCTTTTTCATCACACTTCTCCTGTTTTACATGAAAAAAAACAGCGGAATCGCTGATTAAGAAAAACGTTCTGGTCAAATGGCGAAATGCAAATTTTGTGTTTTTTTATAATTTATTTATTATTTTCTTATTTATTGTTTAAAATAAAACTATTTACATAATTAATTATTAAGCAAATGAAATGAAAAATTCACACATATTTAGTAAGTATAGATGATTCATTTCTTTTTGTTGTCTATCGGTTTAGTTGTATTTACGTAAGATGTTTAACATTAAGTAAATAAAGAGGAAATATCATGAAGGTTTATCTTGCCGCGGTAGCAACCGGTTTGTTGTTGATTGCTGAATCAGCGAATGCAATTTCCGTGAATGTTCAGGCTGGCCGCCATTTCACCCATACTTCTGCGGCAATTGGTGATAACAGTGCTGGATTATCCTTTAATGGCAACTGGGCACGCAGTGATCATAATGGGCAGTTGGGAGGTTTGGGAACCGCATTTAGCCTGCCTGTTGGTCCATTGACGGCCAGCATTGGCGGTAAGGCTCTCTATTTATCCCCTAAAGATGGGAAAAATGGTGAGGCATTAGCAGCAGGTGTGGGTTTGAGTTGGACTGTTATGCCCTCTTTAGCTCTGTACGGTGAAGTTTACGGTGCGCCATCCAGATTAACTTCGGGTATTGATTCTTATGCTGAGGCCGCGGGTGGTTTACGTTTTACCGTATTTAAACCGTTGACGGTGGATGCCGGTTACCGGGTTATGAACATGAGAGGGAAAGAGGGAAATAGGGATAACAAACTGGCTGATGGATTTTATATCGGTGCTGGTTTGAATTTCTAATTTACTTTTGCATTTTGTCCGCACCATTGCTGATGCGGACAGTTTTGGCTTCTTAATTAACCCACTTCTGGCAGTAAACCACTGACAATACCAATCTGGATGGTAATTACCGTAATTCCGCAAAGAAATATCAGAATCAACGCAGGTTTTCCGCCTTTTACCCGATAAGCTTTTTGCTCAATTTGACGACTACGCCATGCCAGCATGGAAGGCAGTAATAGTGCGAGAATGGACAGTGCGACTGCGGCGAAAGTTAACGCCATGACAAAGTTTGGATAATACAAAGCACAAAGTAATGGTGGAACAAAAGTAATGATTCCGGTTTGCAGGCGACCGGTCGCGTTGTTACGGCGTTTGAACAGATCTGCCATATAATCAAACAAACCTAAAGAGACCCCAAGAAATGAGGTTGCCAGCGCCAAATCAGCAAACAGACGGACAGCAAGTTCTACACGAGGCGTCGCGACAACCTTTCTCACCGCTTTTAACAGCCCATTCAATCCTGATTGTTCCGCTAAAATTCCGACAAAAGTATGGGAAGAGATGGCGCCCAATGTTGCCAATTGCCATAGGATATAGGCAGTTAATGGGATTGCACTGCCGATAACAAATATTTTACGTAACTTGCGAGTATCGCCTCCCATATAATTGACGATACTTGGCACACTACCGTGAAAACCAAAAGAGGTGAATACCACGGGAATAGCTGATAATACCAAACCTTGTTCCAAAGGCATTGACATCAGGTTAGTGCTTTTGATGTGGGGCATCATGACGGTCAGCATAATAACCAGAAAGATGATTTTTGCCGTAAATAGCAGGCGGTTAATCATATCGACAGATTGAGTACCGATAGTGACAACACAACCCGCGACAAGGGTGAAAATCAGCACGCCAAATGAGACAGAAACAGGTTTATCCAGCCATGAAGAGAGGCTGCCTGAGAGCAACTCACCGGCGCCACTGATATAAGCGGTGGTCAGGGCATACATGAGAAAGAGCATACTAAAACCGGTGAGCCATTGGCCTCCTCGTCCCAGATAGCGTTTTGCCACTGTTCCCAGACCCGTATCGGCCGGGCTGTATTGATAAACTTCCACCAGCAATAAAGCGGTATAGCTCATCAAAACCCAAAGAGCGATTAACATCACAAAGGTTGTTCCAAAGCCGACACCGGCCGCTGCCAGCGGCATAGCCAGCATTCCTGCGCCAATTGTCGTGCCCGCTATGATAAAAATACTGCCAAGAGTACGATTCTTCACGCTTTCCCCTAGTTTCTGAACTGATTGAAATCGTTATAGAAAGGCAGGCTAAAGGATTAACTTATTTATGTCAAACTACGGTTACACTAAGTGTAAATAAATAATTACAATTGTGTTTTTGCATGTTCCTAAATTATGTGTTTAATTAAATATAAAAAGTTACTTATTCTATTAAGTATTTAAAAAGTAATATTTTACCAACACTTAAGTAAGATATACTTTTATTTTCATCTAAATTTACAGTTAAACTAAGACATTGTTCATTCTTTTAACAATTAAACGTATTGTGAAATAAAAATTATCAATGGAAAGAATATCTGTTTGTCTTAGGAAATTAGCTGTATCCGTTCTATTCGCTATATCAGGGGAAGCTTATGCTTCATCGTTTATTAGCCCAGCGGATCAAGAGGTTATCACTCAACAACAAAAAGCGTTATTGCAGCAGGCTCAGCAGCAACGGGAGGCGTTGCGTAACAACATCACTTTATCGCCAGATTTAGCGCCTGAAATTGATGGCGCTAAATCTGTCTGTCATACCGTTCACCATATTCAATTTGAAGGCACTGAGAGCCTTTCCCTGTCAGCGCGGGAAAAGCTAATACAGCCTTATTTATCCCGTTGCTTAACCTTGCCAGATATTAATGAACTGGTGCGTAAAGTATCGAATGCCTATATCGAGCGAGGTTATGTCACTTCTCGTGCTGGACTCAGAGCACAGGATTTATCCACCGGTATGCTCATTATTACCGTGAGTGAAGGCAAAGTTGAATCAATCACACTTGATGGTGAGACACCACTTTCATTGAAAATGGCCTTTCCGGGAATGGTTGGTAAGACATTGAATCTTCGGGATATTGAACAGGGGATGGAACAACTGAACCGGCTTCCTTCCCAGCAGATAACCATTGATATTCAGCCGGGAAAACAGCTTGGTTATTCTGCGGTTATCTTAAAACGAATATCGACTCGTTTGCCGGTTGGCGCCAGTTTGGGGGTGGATAATAGTGGTCAAAAAAGTACTGGTGCCGGGCAAATTAACGCCAGTGTGAATGTAGATAATCTATTACGCCTTGCTGACCAATGGTCATTATCTGCCAGCCGCAACAGCGATTTCCGTAATAATCACCGTAGTCGAAGTTTCTCTTCCAATGTGACGGTTCCTTATGGTGACTGGTTGTTCAGCTATCAATATGCGTGGAACGATTCTTTTCAGAAGGTTCCGATTGGCTCACAAACCTACCGCTATGAAGGTGACAATCAGACTCACCGGCTAGTAATAAACCGGACGTTATATCGTGACGGTGAGCAGAAACTGACTCTGAATGCAGGAATAACACATCGTCAGACAACGAATTTGTTTGCAGGAAAGAAATTATCCATCAGCAGCCCGACATTAAGTGTTGCCAATCTTGGTATCAATTACAGTTCGGTACTGGCGGGTGGCTATATCACGTTCAACCCTGCATTGAGTTATGGCTTACCCGTGTTAGGTGCAACAAAAGATGACCCGTATTTCCCGGATGCTCCACGTAGCCAATTCCGCAAATTCAGTCTGAGTGCTAGCTATTTTATCCCGGTCACCGACTCCATTTATTACCTCTCATCTGTTTACGGTCAAACCACACCGTACAACCTTTATGCCAGTGAACGTCTCTCATTGGGCGGGCAATACTCTGTTCGGGGATTTAAAGAACAATACCTGACCGGCAATCGCGGTGGGTATTGGCGTAATGAGCTGAACTGGCAGATTGCAACTCTTCCTGTAGGTGAACTTGCCTTAACAGGGGCGCTGGATACTGGCTGGTTACAGGGAAAAACCGGACAAATCGATGGTGGTAATGTTACCGGTACAGCGCTTGGCATATCACTGACTCACCGCAGGTTCAATCAAACGATGACATTGGGAACACCACTGATTTATCCAGACCATCTGAAACCGGATAACTGGGTAGTTTACTGGTCTGTATCACTGATTTTTTAGCGATGTAATACGGGTATATACCAATAACTTTGTACTCAAATTAAGAAAGGACAGAATAATGGATAGACGTAACGGCCCTATGGCAAGGGGCGCTTGTTATCTTTTAATTTATCTTACTGCCGTATATCCCCTTCATCCTGCTATTGCGGCTGGGATCGCGCCAGATAATAACCGAACACAGGTACAAAACCAGGGTAATGTGCCGATCGTAAATATTGCTACGCCTAATGGTGCAGGAATATCTCGCAACACCTATAAAGAATTTAATGTTGCCACTCAGGGTGCCGTATTAAATAACGCCACTCAGGCAGTTAAATCACAATTAGCCGGACAACTTAATGTTAACCCTAACTTGAATGGAAAATCGGCTGAACTGATTATTAATGAAGTTACTGGCAGTGGACGATCTAATCTTCAGGGAAAACTAGAGATAGTTGGTCATAAAGCCAATGTGATGATTGCTAACCCCAATGGCATTACCTGCGATGGCTGTGGTTTTATTAATACCGGCAGTGCAACATTGACTACCGGTAAGCCTCAATTTGATAAACAGGGTGCGTTGGAAGCACTGGAGGTTAAAAAAGGCCAGATTACCATTGGTAGCAAAGGGCTGGATGGCAAATCGACAGATTATATCGATATTATCAGTCGAGCGACTGAATTAAATGGAAAAATTCAAGCTAATAATTTATCCCTGACGCAGGGAGCTAACCGGATTGATTTTAACGATGGCACAGTGAAAAAAATCACTGGAGAAGGTGCTAAACCTCAATTAGCCGTTGATACCAAAGCATTAGGCGGCATGTATGCCAATAAAATCCGTTTGGTTGCTACAGAAGATGGTGTCGGTGTTAATCTTAAGGATTTAATCAGCAATCAGCGTGATATTACCTTAAACGTTAATGGCAAAATTGAGCTGGGAAATGCCAAAGCCAAAACGGATTTTAATCTTAGCGCTAAAGAGACTCATATTGCGCAAAATATCAAGGTACAAGCGGAACGGGATATTACTCTGGCAAGTACTAAATTGGATAATAAAGGGAGTGTAACTGCGGGCCGGGATATGCGGATATTTGGTGATACTATACGTAATGCCGGAAATAAATCACTTCTGCAAGCTAATAATAATATGTGGTTACAGAAAGATGCTCAGGGGAATAAGAGCGCTCTGATTGAAAACAAGTCTGCGACGATAAAGACTGTGAAAGGGGATTTGGTTGTTCGCACTGATAAACTGGATAATATCAGAGATCAAACCATAACGGAATGGAAAACTATCCCGGCTGATTCAGTAGAAATTAATAAATGGGCTGGTAGTTTTTATGGTATTAGACAAGGTGTTGATTCCGTCATTACATTGGCTGTAAAACTGAAAGATTTTAATCGTGATAAATGGTTTGGTATTGTTGATTTATTAAAAAATAACTTTATCAACATTAAACAGGATAGATTTTCAATAAAGGCGATAAGCCCAGCGGGAAATATTATTTCTGGTGGTAATGCTTATATTAATGCAACTAATTTGCGAAATGATGTTTCATCTATATATGCAAAGCAGGATCTTATTCTCACTGGGGAAAATATTGATGTTATCAGCCGTCAATTAGGTAAGAAAAATACATTTTGGCATTATACTACATCAAACCCTCTGGTTGGCAGTGAATTCAAAGATGATGATGCACTACCTGGTGATTGGGATTTATTTTATGTTTATGAAGACGCAGAGTATACCAAGCAAGGAGAGTTATATACTTGGTGAGAAGAAAGTTATATATCGTCTTCAATTAGTGCGGAAAAAAATCTAGTAGCGGATTTTAAAAATAACTTAAATATCAGAACGTTGATTCCTGATGATGCAAAAAATCTGTCAGAAGTAACTGTAACTGCTCGACCTGACACATTATCAGCAAAAAACATTTTGCTTCACGCGGGTAAAATCAATATTATTGATAAACTAAAGGCGACTGATGGGTTAAATATTATTTCCGAGAATGATATTAATCTTAATAATGCCGCATTGATTTCGTCAAATAGTTTATCTATAACAGCAGCTAATAACATTAATGCCTTGCAAGGTGAACTAAAAGGTAAAGATGTAACTATTATCAGTCGCAACGGGAATATTCAGTTTCAGAGTAGTAGTAAGCCAGAGTATTTTAATCCTGATAATACGCGTAAAATAAGTAGCCTGGAAGCTACGGGTGATTTACTCTTACATGCAGGTAAGAATATTCTGCTTCGCAATATTTTCTTAACGAAAAGTCATAATATTTCTTTATCTGCGAATAATGATATTACCATTGATAATAACAGTGATTTATTGACACATAAACGAATGGGAGACGTGACCGCTGAGAGTAAAGAACAAACGCTCTTTAATCAGATGTTATCTAAGCTAGGTAAGCTTGATGCCAAAAGCTCGGTTGTGATTAATGCTGGAGGCAATCTATCTGTTAAGGGAGTTAATATCTCAGCAGTAAAAGATATCAACTTAACTTCTGCAAAAAGTATTGATCTCACTCCCCGTGAGTTATCACCTTCGTTGAGTAGATTATTTCCCTCGTCCCGTTCTGGTGAGTTAAGTAGCCGGTTAACCGCAGGAAATAATATCAATATTATCAGTGGTGCAGATATCAATGGCAAAGCGGCTCAAATTAACGCTAAAGGTAACACATTATTATCAGCAGGTCGGAATATTAACTTATTAGCGCTGGGCTATTCCGCTATTGATAATAAGAATGATAACAATAAAGATGATCGCCATATTGTTGCTGTAGTTAATGGTGGAAAACAGCTTACCCTGGCTGCTAATGGAACGCTGATTACCCAAGGCGCGACATTAAGCTCAGGCGGAAATACAACGATTTCTTCCGGCGGCAATATGCGTTTTGAATCAGTGCAGAATCACTCTTACCGAGAAAAAGGCAGGGAATTTACCGAATCAGTCACACAGCAAGGTACTGCATTGACTAGTGGCGGTATACTAACTGTTATTTCAAACGGCAGTATTCTTTTCCAAGCCACTAAACTGACGGCCAAAGGTGCAATGGACGTCGCGGCGAAAGGTGGCTATCTATACGCTCAGGCGATGGAAGAATCCAGCCATGATGAGAAAACAGAAACCAAACGTAAGTGGTATGGCAAAAAGAAAACCATTAAACGTACCCGTCATGATGTTACTAATAAAGTCACTGAATTTACTGCTGGTGGTGATATTAATCTGTTAAGTCGGGATGACAGCACTTACGAAGCCAGTAAAATTGCGACTAATAAAAACGCCAAACTGACCAGCACTCACGGTAAAGTCAATTTTAAGGCGGTCAAAAATACCGCTTTTGAACAGACTATTACGTCTTCCAAAGGCTTTTATATTAAGCAAAGGGATAAAGGTTATACCGAAACCCAATGGGTATTACCGCAGATTTTCACTGGTGGAAAGCTGACAGTGGAAGCAGCCAATGGTGTTAGTGCTGATATTAAAGCTAAAAATGGTCAGTCATTGCAAAATGTCCTGGCCGTATTGGGAAATACGCCAGAAACAGCCTGGTTGAAAGGGCTTCGTGAAAATAAAGATATCCAATGGAATGTGGTCAAAGACGCTTATGACAGTTGGGATCACAAGAGCCAGCATTTAAACCCGGTGGTTTCTGCGGTGATTGCGATTGCGGCAGCGGCAGCAACCGCAAGCAGCTCTTTGGCGGCATCTGTTGCATCTTATGCGGGTAATAGCGTTGTGGGTGGGGCGTTAACTGCGGGTATGTCATCACTGGCGGCACAGGCGGCGGTTGCTATTGTGGATAATCAGGGGGACATATCCAAAGCGCTAAAAGTATTAGGTAGCAGTGATGCGGTTAAATCAACAATTACCTCAATGGCGATTGGTGGCGCATTGGCCGGATTTGATTCCTACATGGGATGGGATAAAGCGGCTGATGGTACTACATTAGATCCCACAAAAGCGAAATTACCCCAAATCAGCAATGGTGACTGGAACAAAGTCGTCCAGCGGGTAGCTGGTCAATCTATTATTAGTTCCAGCCTGAATACCGCCATTAACGGCGGCAGTTTTAAAGATAATTTGACTACGGCTCTGTTGGCTAATATTGGCAGCCAGATTAATGCTGAAGGCGCCAGATTGATTGGTGATAATGGCGAGGTATTGGGAATACCGGGTAAAATGTTAAGCCACGCGGTTGTAGCAGGGGTCAGCGCTGAAATTGGCAGAGGAAATGTTAAAGGCGCAATGGCGGGGGCTTTGGCTGCGGAATTGGCTGGCGTCATGATGGGAGATAATCTCATCAAAGCCGAAGAATGGCAGAGAACATCTGAGCGGCAGGCGCAAATTGCCCGTGTTTTTGGCGGCTTTGCCGGAGCAGTATTTACCGGTAAAGCAGATGGCGCTTACAGTGGAGCGAGCAGTGCAGAAAACACTTTCCGTTATAACTATCTGGCCCATCATCAGCGGGAATTAATGGAAAAAGAGCTTGCCGCTGAGTCCAGTTACCTTAAAAAAGCGCAGATTTTTGCTAAATGGGGCTTGATTAGTCACACACAAGATGGCTATCTGGCCGCGGGTTTTGTATCCGGTATTCCATCAGAACTCTATGATAGTGTGGTGGCAATTGTCGGCGCGGTATCTAATCCTTCGGAAGTCATTGAATCGCTTAGAACACTGTTGATTCAGGAGGATATGCCCGGTTTTATCTGGCAGGCAACAAAGGATAGTTATCTCAAGCAGCTTGATACTGTCAAAGCTGAATATGAAAAAGCGGGTCCGGGAGGGGCTTATAATGCGGGTCTGGAGATAGGAAAACTGGTTACTGGAATAGCCAGTATGGCCGGCGGTGGCTTTGGTGCGGTCAAAGGGTCTACATCTGCCACGGCTAAATTGTCGAAAGTCATCTCAAAAGATCCGCACCCAACAGTAGACATACGGAGTGTATATCGGGTAGAAAAAGATGGTAGTAAAACCCAAATGGAGTGGGGAGGAGATATCTATAAGCAGGGGTATCCTTTTGAGGATTTTGTTGCTACGCAGATGCCAGCAGGTTCTCGGTTGCCTGAAAGGTTTGAGGTTTTTGATTTTTATGATGGAAAAACAGGTTTGGCTATCAGTGTAAAAACATTGGATACACGTACTGTTTCCAGAATTAAGAATCCAAAACAACTTTATACTTCTATAAAAGGGAATATAGATGCCACAGTAAACTTTACCGAGGCGAGACTGGGTAAAAAGAATTTAAATGCGGGAATGATTTCACAGCGTGAAGTTCGGATTGCTGTACCCAAAGCTACAACAATAGAACAATGGGAGCAAATTAACCGTGCAATATCTTATGGCTCAGAAAAAAATGTTAATGTCAAAATTATAGTGGTGAAATAATGAGCGAAATTTTTAAACGATGGAGAAATGCTAGATGCATGTTTAATGGCGATTTTTACTGCATTGAAACTTTTTCTGGTTATCGGATGTTAGGCGCTGATCCACAAGGGAGTTACTATTTGCTATCTCCTGATGTAGATGATGAGCAATTAGGTATGGCAGTTCTTGATGCGTTATTTAAGAGTCGGCTCATTCCTTTGGAAGAGATAGATGATTTCTTTGAGCCAGAGAAGTGTGATGGACAATATAAAGAATGGATTGATGAATTAATCAAAACTTATGGTTATCGTTCAAAACGTCGATTATTTAAAAGAATGCGAGATTGTGGTATACAATTGCTGGATGGAAATATCACAATACGACCTACTGGTCATGAAAAACTTGAGCTCTGGACAGGAAAAGGCATTGTTGAATCTGATTATGTCATCATTCCGGCAGACAGTTCCCCTGCGGAAGTGGGTGCAGCATTACGGCTGGCTTTTTCGCGTTGCAGAAGTTATGTTTGACGATAAGGTAACAGTTTGCTTTTGCATTAATTATTCATGATCTTTGATTTAGAGAGTTAATTAAGGTGGACACGTAATAGCTATTATGTGTCCGCTAATTATTTTAAAAGGTTTAAAGCATTATTCAATGAGCCTTATCGCTAAAATTACGGTGGTGAAGTAATGAGTGAGATTTTTGAACGATGGAAAAATGCCGGATGCGTATTTAATGGTGATTTTTATTCAATAACAAGTTATTCAGGTTATCGTTCACTGAATTTAGACCTTTTAGGGGGTAACCATATGTTATTTCCCGATACTTCTGATGAAAAATTAGGAGTTGCAGTTTTTGATGCTCTTTCTAAAAGTCGATTTATTCCCTTTGAGAACCTTGGCGATTTTTTAGATAATGAAAAAAGAAAAGAACGGTACGATCAGTGGGTTACAGAGATGATGGGATTTCATCGCTATCGCTCAAGACGTCAGTTATTTAAGAAGATGAACAGTTGTGATATTCGTTTGTTAGATGGTGTCATAACTATTATGCCCTATGGTCATGAGAAACTTGAGCTTTGGACAGGAAAAGGCGTTGTAGAATCTGATAATGTCGTCATTCCGGCAGACAGTTCCCCTGAGGAAGTTGGTGCGGCATTACGATTGGCTTTTTCACGTTGTAGGAGTTATGTTTGACGATAAAGAAACAGTTGTTTTTGTACTAAATTGATCACGATCTTTGATTTATAGAGTTAATTAAGGTGGACGCATAATAGCTATTATGTGTCCGCTAATTATTTCAAAAGGTTTAAAGCATTATTCAATGAGCCTTATCGCTAAAATTACGGTGGTGAAGTAATGAGTGAGATTTTTGAACGATGGAAAAATGCCGGATGCGTATTTAATGGTGATTTTTATTCAATAACAAGTTATTCAGGTTATCGTTCACTGAATTTAGACCTTTTAGGGGGTAACCATATGTTATTTCCCGATACTTCTGATGCAGAATTAGGTGCCGTGGTTATTAATGCTCTTTCTAACAGTCGATTTATTCCCTATGAGAGTCTTGGTGATTTTTTAGATAATGAAAAAAGAAAAGAACGATATGATCAGTGGGTTACAGAGATGATGGGATTTCATCGCTATCGCTCAAAACGTCAGTTATTTAAGAAGATGAACAGTTGTGATATTCGCTTGTTAGATGGTGTCATAACTATTAAACCCTATGGTCATAAAAAACTTGAACTTTGGACAGGGCAAGGTATTGTCGAGTCAGATTATGTCATTATTCCGGCAGACAGTTCCCCTGAGGAAGTTGGTGCGGCATTACGGCTGGCTTTTTCACGTTGTAGGAGTTATGTTTGACGATAAAGTAGCAGTTTATTTTTGTATTGATTAATCATAATTTTTGATTTATATGATCAATAGGGTGGAATAGCTATTTATGAGTTTCCTAATTATCTTAAAAAGGCTCAAGCAGTTATTAAATTTGTCTTGCCGTCAAAATGGCATGAATGTAGATTTTAAACAAGGGTTAAATGCAAACGCCAAATTTAATGGTGATTTTTACTCTGTCAAAACTTATTCTGGGTATCGCCTGCTTCGAGCTGATCCTCAAGGTCACGAACATGTTCTATCTCCCGATGTAACTGATAGCCAATTGGGTGGTGCCGTTTTAGATTCACTTTCTAAAAGTCGGTTGGTCGATCCTGATGATGATTTTTTCGACAACGAAAGGGCAGCTGAACGATATAAAGAGTGGATTAAGCATTTAATGGAAATTTATAATTACTGCTCAAAACGTCAGTTATTTAAGAAAATGAACAGTTGTGATATTTGTTTATTAGATGGTGTTATAACTATTATGCCTTATGGTCACGAGAAACTTGAGCTTTGGACAGGAAAAGGTATTGTAGAATCTGATAATGTCGTTATTCCGGCAGACAGTTCCCTTGAGGAAGTTGGTTCGGCATTACGATTGGCTTTTTCACGTTGCAGAATTTATGTTTGACAATAAAACAACGGCTTTTGTACTGATTAGTCATGAGTTTTGATTTATAGAATTAATTAAGGTGGACACGTAATAGCTATTATGTGTCCGTTAATTATCTCAGAAGAATCTAAATAATTATTAAATGAGACTTACCCCTAAAATCACGGTGGTGAAATAATGAGTGAGATTTTTAAACGATGGAAAAATGCCGGATGCGTATTTAATAGAGATTTTTACCTCATTGAGATCTTTTCTGATTATCGAATGCTCAGTTTTGATCTACAGGGAGGCCACTATTTATTGCCCCCAAATACAAATGACGAGCAATTAAGTATGGCGCTTCTTGATGCATTATCCAAGAAGAGGTGAATACCATGGGAATAGCGGATAATACCAAACCTTGCTCTAAAAGCATTGACGCTAGGTTAGTGCTTTTGATGCGTCATGACGGTTAGCATAATCACCAGAAAAATGCCTTGTTATTCCAAATTTAAAATGTCACCTTTTGGTGTAAATCCGAGTTTCTATATCCATGCAGGAGGATATATATGCTTCTTGAAACAATAACATCTCTGGAATGCAGTCTTCACGGTGTCCGGCGGTATGACAGAGCATGGCTTGAGAAAATCCTGCATCCTGATTTTCTCGAAATAACTCGCTCAGGTCACTTAGTCGGCCGCAGTGAAACGATTGACGCCCTGATAGCTGAAAATAGTACTAACTGCATCGTAAGTTCCAACTTCCGGCTGACGATAGTGGGAGAAATGTGCGTTATTTTACTTTACAGAACTTACAATCAGGACGGTGGTCATGCAGCACTGAGGTCATCAATTTGGGTATTTTCTAATGAACATAATTGGCGCCTGACTTTTCATCAGGGTACACCGTGTGGATTATAGGTTGGGGTATGCCAGAGCCAGTGCTGCCGCTCAGGGATTAAACGCAATCCTACAAGCGGCCATAAGCAAAAAAGAATTAAATAGCGGAAGGAAATCATCGTATGGTAGCGGCCTAGGAAATATATCGTAAAACTGGTGACTTATTGTATATAGAAAAACTTTTATAAAACGGTTTGTAGACGCAAACTAAGAATACTCCGGTAGGCGTAAAACCATTACTAGTAAAAAATGATGCTTGATATTAATGAGGTATGTAAATGAAAAAAAATGGAGTATATATAAAAATGTTAGTATTATCCCTGAAAATTTAAAAGAGAAATTAATCTGGCCGGGGCCATGAGTAGATAGGGGGCCATTATGATTGATATAAAATTCTATTTATATTCGGTACTGATAACTGTGATTATCTATATCAAATAGCTATAATGGAAATTTATATCTTAGGATAAAAAAGCGGTTTATTTTTTCCGGTATTGAAACATGAGTTGGATAAATCATGATAAAAATATTAAAATTAGTAAACATTCAGGAAGTAACCATAAGTATTGATGATTATATACCTATTAATATCCAATTGGTTGATAATATAAACGAAACCCCTTTGTATTGGAGAATTGGTGATAATAAGAAAAGTTTATTAGAGTTTGCTATTTTACCTAGCGATGGCAGAATAGCAGCGATTACTTTGGTTATAATTAATCCAGATTTTATTCAATATGCAGATGATTATCTTATTGAATCATATGAAAGTAAATGTGGTTTTCCTATAGTTGATATGAGTCCGTGGAAATTTATTGAAAGTAATAATTTCAGCCATCGTTTTATTGATGAATTTAATTATGTGATTAAAGTAGATGTTTATCAGGAGGCTATTATATTGATGATAAAAGAGAAATGTAAATTATCAAGTTGGGTTAAATGTAATAATTCTTTATGGTTGGGACTGGATAATGATGAAAATATCATTAGTATCCTAATAAAAGAGTTATCGAAAGAAGACATTAATAATTTCTTTAATTCTATTGGCTAGAATATGTCAAGCTGGTTTTATCTTAGATGGATATACGGTTTTTTCATTACTACAGATAATAAATTCAAGAAGTAACAGGCAAATTTGTTATCATTTCCAGTCTAAATACCTCTCATGAATTATACAGCCTACCAATAATATCGAAGACGAAATTATAACTAAATGGAAGTTCTCTCAAACTAATTAAAAAGAAGCTAATAGAGGATTCAAGACCATTTATTAACTTCCGATATTTTTAATGAGCTCATATATATTTAGTTTTTATTTCCCCATAAAAACAAATTTATTCATTTTTATATTGTCAATAATTCTTCATTCTATACTCTTTTAATACTTGGTCTATTACCCAACTGGTTCGTGAGCCTGATTCTCCTGTTGATGGGCAAAATCCTTTTCCTTGCAATTCATTAATGATAGTATTAATTAATGGCATTTCTATATGCTTTGGATTATCAATATTAAATTGGTGTAATTTATTATTTTCGTCATAATATGAAATGGCCGAATTTCCAAATGTAGAGAAAGATATTTTTCCTTTGGTACCAATTATTTCAACATTATCTCCTCTAGAGTTCGATACAAAATTCCATATACCCACACCTTGAATATTATTTTCAAACATAAATGACATTGATACGCAATCTTCCGCAGGATAAGCATTCCCTTGAGAATTTGCATGTCCTTTGACAGAAATAATCTTCCCTAAAAGAAAGTCTAATATATCAAGAGTATGGCATGCTAAATCAACAAATAATCCACCACCGGAAATTTCTGGATTAACGACCCAAGGTAAATGATGAGGATCTTGGTAACATTGCTCTATCTCTCTGTAAAGTATACAACTTACAATTCTTGGTGTTCCTATAGCACCTGACTCAATTAATTCTTTGATCTTTAAGAATCTTGGCAATGCTCTCCTATAATAAGCTACAAATAAAGGGACATTTTGAGACTGGCAGGTAGCGATCATTTCATTACATTCTTCAAATGTTAATGCCATAGGTTTTTCTACATATATTGCTTTACCAGCTTCAGCCGCTAAAATGGTATATTCTTTATGTGTAGAGGGTGGTGTTGCAATATATACTGCATCAATGTCTTTGTCATTAATAAGTGAATTAGCATCAGAATACCATTTAGGCACATTATGCCTCTTGGCAAAGTCCTCGGCTAAATTAGCATTGCGTCGCATTACTGCAACCAATTCAGAGTTATCTAATTTATAAAAAGCAGGGCCGCTTTTTACTTCAGTAACATCACCACAACCAATAATGCCCCATTTTATTGTTTTTTGCATCTTATTTTCTCAATATGTTTATATTAAATTCTTTCCTAATAAAATCTTGATGGAGATTATAGTAAAATTCTGATTTATCCCATTTTTTTCGTTCCAATATATGATTATATAACATGTTTCTTACTTTTGAATCAAGTGAGTTAATATCATCTTCATCGTATTTCTTATAATCTATTATACCAAAGTGACATGTGGGTTCACATCTATGCCCAATTAGATTTCAAATTACAGCATGGTGGCAAGTGAAAGCAACCAACAAAGTAGCAACTTAAAAGATGAAGGGGATAAATCAGTCAGTAAATATCTTGATGATATAAAGATACTCCTTTATGTTTTTTCCGATAATTAAGCTTTTTCAGGGCTTAAACCCTACCACATTAACCGTTTTATCCATTTTTCTATTGTATTATTTTTTATGATTTGCTTCATAAAGTAATGGCAAGAAAACGCTTAAATCTCTGTTATTCGAATAATATTCTTTTGCGTGCTGATTTCTTTTCAACTCTTTGCTAATGGCTAATGGACTTTGATTGAATGCAATTAACTCTCGCTCTATCCCACATGCTTGCAGTCATGATTGCAGTAATATATATTGCTTGCAATGCATGCTAAATGAGGAAATGAATCTATGCCATCCATTACTGTCAGAAATGTACCGGACGAAGTGCATCGTGCTTTGCGGGTACGTGCAGCCACACACGGTCGTAGTGCTGAGGCTGAAATCCGGTTTATTCTGGAAAACGCCGTACAACCGGCGGGGCGCATCAAGCTGGGTTCCTTGCTGGCAAAAATCGGCCGCGAGGCGGGGGGCGTCGATCTTGAGATCGAGCGTGATAAGACACCTGCCGAGCCGATGAGTTTTGAATGATACTGCTAGATATGAACGTGATTTCCGAGCCGTTGCGGCTCAGCGGCCACCCCGCTGTGGTTGCCTGGATAGATGCACAGAATGTCGAGACGCTTTACCTGTCCGCGATCAGCTTGGCTGAGCTGCGCTTTGGGGTTGCAGCGCTGTCCAATGGTAAGCGCAAAGATACCCTGCATAGAAACCTGGAGCGGAGTGTTGTCCCTTTATTTACCGGCCGTATCTTGCCATTCGATGCGGCCGCTTCGGAAGCTTATGCCGATATTATGGCGCGAGCGAAGAGCGAGGGGAAAGCCATTGGGAAGGCTGACGGGTATATTGCGGCTATTGCAGAAGCGAATGGGCTGATTGTTGCAACCCGTGACACATCACCCTTTGAAGCTGCCGGGCTTACTGTTATTAACCCTTGGAAGGGCTAATAACATAGTTGTTATTACTTATGGGTTTACGTTCTTGGTGCGTGTAATAATGAGCAAATAATCACTATTATCTGCCCACCAAGAAGACCAATTTTAATTACTAAAGCTCAATCTCAATATCACTAAGTGGATGACAGCAGCAGGGTAAGATCTCGCCTTCATTAACAAAAGCCAGAGGTTTGCGTCGATAGCCGACTTTGCCTTTTATCAATTTGACACGGCAGGAACCGCAATAACCTTCGCGGCACTGGTATTCAGCTTGAACTCTACCTTGTTCCAGTGCCTCTAGCAGACTGTTATGTAGCTTGGGAGAGCTGTAGATATGATAACCCTGCATACCATGCAGGGTTACTTTATAGCTTGTCATCAGAGTTCAAAATCACTCAGGTCGTCAGGGTTAACTTCAGCATCAATCTGACCAACCAGATATGAGCTGACTTCAACTTCTTGCGGCGCGACTTGAACGTTATCAGACACCAGCCAGGCGTTAATCCACGGAATCGGGTTAGAACGCGTTTCAAATGGCAGCTTCAGCCCGACAGCCTGCATGCGGATGTTAGTAATGTACTCAACATATTGACACAGAATATCTTTGTTCAAGCCAATCATGGAACCTTCGCTGAACAGGTAATCTGCCCACTCTTTTTCTTGTTCCGCCGCTTGAACGAACAGGTCATAGCACTGTTGTTCACACTCTTTGGCAATTTCTGCCATTTCTGGGTCGTCCTGACCGGAGCGCAACAGATTCAGCATATGTTGTGTGCCGGTCAGATGTAGTGCTTCGTCGCGAGCGATCAATTTGATGATTTTCGCGTTACCTTCCATCAATTCGCGTTCAGCAAAGGCAAATGAACAGGCAAAGCTGACGTAGAAGCGGATCGCTTCCAGCGCGTTAACGCTCATCAGGCACAGATACAGTTGCTTTTTCAGTTCACGCAGACTTACCGTGATGGTTTTACCGGCAATCTGATGTGTTCCTTCACCAAATAGTTGGTAGTGATTAGTCATCTCAATCAGATCATCGTAATAAGCGGAAATATCTTTCGCCCGTTTCAGAATCTCTTCGTTGGTGACAATATCATCAAACACAACCGCCGGATCGTTAACGATATTCCTGATGATGTGAGTGTAAGAACGTGAATGAATCGTTTCAGAAAAAGACCAAGTTTCAACCCAGGTTTCCAGCTCAGGGATGGAGATCAAGGGCAGAAAAGCCACGTTCGGGCTGCGGCCCTGAATAGAGTCCAGCAGCGTTTGATATTTTAAGTTACTGATAAAAATATGCTTTTCATGGTCCGGCAGCGCATTGTAATCAATGCGATCGCGAGACACATCGACTTCTTCCGGGCGCCAGAAGAAAGAGAGCTGTTTTTCGATCAATTTCTCGAAAATCGGATACTTTTGTTGGTCATAACGGGCTACGTTTACTGGCTGACCAAAAAACATTGGTTCCTGTAACTGATCGTTTTTGACTTGTGAAAAAGTGGTATAGGCCATAACTTCCTCAAATTAAATCTTACACGCGCCGCCTTCACAATCGGAATCAGCAGATTCCACGACTTCTTCCAGGTCATCCTGAATGTCTTCCGCACCATCGCGGGTATTGTGGTAATACAGTGTTTTCACACCATATTTGTAAGCGAGCAGCAAATCTTTCAGCAGTTGATTCATCGGCACTTTTCCACTCGGGAAATGTGTTGGATCGTAGTTGGTATTGGCAGAGATCGATTGATCGATAAATTTCTGCATGATACCAACCAACTGCAAGTAGCCATCATTGCCCGGCATTTGCCACAAGAGTTCGTAAGCGCTTTTCAGACGCTCATATTCCGGCACAACCTGGCGCAAAATGCCATCTTTTGATGCTTTGATGCTGATATAACCACGAGGTGGTTCAATGCCGTTGGTGGCGTTAGAGATCTGGGAAGAGGTCTCTGACGGCATCAAAGAAGATAATGTGGAATTGCGCAGACCATATTGTTTGATATCGTTGCGCAATGCTTCCCAGTCATAGTGCAGCGGTTCATTGGTCAATGTATCCAGCGCTTTTTTATAGGTATCGATAGGTAGGATACCTTTAGAATAGGTGGTTTCTTTAAACCACGGGCAAGCGCCTTGTTCTTTCGCCAGTTCATTAGAGGCTTTCAACAGGTAATACTGGATAGCTTCAAATGTTTTGTGAGTCAGGTTGTTAGCGCTGCCATCTGAGTAACGTACACCGTGTTTCGCCAGATAGTAAGCATAGTTGATGACACCAATGCCTAATGTACGGCGACCCATTGCCCCTTGTTTGGCGGCAAGGATAGGGTAGTCCTGATAATCAAGCAGGGCATCAAGGGCACGGACCGCCAGAGTAGCCAGTTCTTCCAGCTCATCAAGATTTTCAATTACCCCCAAGTTGAATGCGGACAAGGTACACAGTGCGATTTCACCATTTTTATCATTGATATCATTCAATGGCTTGGTTGGCAGTGCAATTTCCAGACACAGGTTTGATTGGCGCACCGGGGCGACTAAAGGATCAAATGGGCTGTGGGTGTTGCAGTGATCTACGTTCTGAATATAGATACGGCCGGTAGAAGCACGCTCTTGCATCATCAGGGAGAAGAGATCAACCGCTTTCAGACGTTGCTGGCGGATATTACTGTCCTGCTCATATTTGGTGTACAAGCGCTCAAATTCATCCTGATCGGCAAAGAATGCATTATATAGCCCTGGAACATCGGATGGACTGAACAGGGTAATCTCTTCACCTTTGATCAGGCGCTCGTACATCAGTTTGTTAAGTTGTACGCCATAGTCCATGTGACGAACACGGTTTCCTTCAACGCCACGGTTGTTTTTCAGTACCAGCAGGCTTTCAACTTCCAGATGCCATAATGGATAGAACAGTGTCGCGGCGCCGCCACGAACGCCCCCCTGAGAGCAGGATTTGACCGCGGTCTGGAAATGTTTATAAAAAGGAATACAGCCGGTATGGAAGGCTTCACCATTACGGATTGGGCTTCCCAGTGCACGAATACGGCCTGCATTGATACCAATACCAGCACGTTGAGAAACATATTTTACAATCGCGCTGGAAGTCGCATTAATGGAATCTAGGCTATCATCACATTCAATCAACACACAGGAGCTGAATTGACGAGTCGGGGTGCGTACACCTGCCATGATCGGGGTAGGCAGAGAAATCTTAAATGTGGAAGTTGCGTCGTAAAAACGGCGAATATAGTCCAGACGTGTCTCTTTCGGATAACCGGAGAATAGGCAAGCCGCGACCAGAATATAGAGGAATTGGGCACTTTCATAAATTTCACCGGTAACGCGATTCTGAACCAGGTATTTACCTTCAAGCTGTTTGACCGCCGCGTAAGAAAAGTTCATATCACGCCAATGGTCAATAAATTCGTTCATTTGCTCGAATTCTTCTTTCGAGTAGTCTGTAAGCAAGTGCTTGCCATATTTGCCCATTTTCACCATATGGGATACATGGTCATAGAGTGCGGGTGGCTCGAATTGACCGTAAGCTTTTTTACGCAGGTTGAAAATTGCCAAGCGGGCGGCCAGATACTGATAGTCAGGTGCATCACCGGAGATAAGATCAGCGGAAGCTTTGATCATCGTCTCATGAATATCTGAGGTTTTGATGCCATCGTAAAATTGGATTTGAGAACGCAGTTCTACTTGTGATACCGAGACATTTTTCAGTCCATCGGCTGCCCAGTTAACAACCCGGTGGATTTTATCAAGGTCAATTCGTTCTTTGTGGCCATCACGCTTTGTTACTAGCAGACTATGGTTCATGGACAGGCATACCTTACATTTACTTTCAGATTCGCTCCCACCTGCTTTGTGTCTTTGACTTAGACCAAAACATAACCCTCTCAGTGGCGAAGAAACCCACGAGAGAGTAGTGGTAATGGAATGTTAAGGAACACAATATGTAGGGGGTACACTAAATAATGACAACAAGATAATGTTAAAAGCAGCTTTTATCAAGTGCACAAAAATGCGGATTCTTGTGGATAACTTGAGGACTAAAATTTATTAAAAAGCCGGAAGCCTGCATCATTACTAGCGGTTGCTCTGACAGAAACATCGGCGAAAATGGGTAAAAAAATTCCTGAAAATGTGATTTATTTGCCGCTTTATTAATCTGTCAGATAAATATGTCAGACATACTGGGTGTGTAACATATAATTGACGTCTACATTGTGACCAAGGCTAAATTTATCTGTTAACGGGTTGTAATGCAGGCCGATAATATGCTTTTCCCGTAGGGGTGTTCTGTCAATCCAGCCTATCAACTCTGATGGCCGGATAAATTTTTTCGCATCATGAGTTCCCTTCGGTACCATTTTTAGAATGTATTCCGCGCCGATTATTGCCATAAGCCAGGCTTTTTTGTTGCGGTTAATGGTAGAGAAAAAGACGTGTCCGCCGGGTTTCACTAACTGAGCACAAGCCTGAACGACCGATTGTGGATCTGGGACATGTTCCAGCATTTCCATACAGGTGACGATATCATAAGCTTGTGGATATTTTTCGGCGTGGCTTTCTACTGTTTCCTGTACATAGGTCACGGAGATACCTGTTTCAAGGGCGTGTAGTCTGGCAACTTGAAGTGGTTCCGTACCCATATCCAGCCCGGTCACATCAGCCCCTTCACGGGCCATACTTTCTGACAAAATACCGCCGCCACAGCCCACATCTAACACTTTTTTACCGAAAATGCCGCCAGAACGCTGCAAAATATAATTCAGGCGTAGTGGGTTAATCCGGTGCAGTGGCTGAAATTCACCTTCCAAATCCCACCAGCGAGAAGCAATCGCTTCAAATTTTTCTATTTCCTGTTGATCAACATTGTTTGGGGTGGAAGGGGTTTTGATGTTCATCAGCGGTTGTTGCTCCTTAAACTTTCTTTAAACAGGCGGATTCACTCAGTTCTGAGATAGTATACACGGCTTAATTTTTAAATACCCGTATCTGATTTTTATAAAACTGTTGGGGTGTGGTATAGTTCTAAACCTTTGAATTCGGAATGTATGAGGGATAGTGGGCTCCATGAGCGACATTGCCAGAGAAATCACCCCGGTCAATATCGAAGAAGAGCTGAAAAGCTCGTATTTGGATTATGCGATGTCTGTTATTGTCGGGCGCGCACTACCAGATGTTCGAGACGGACTAAAGCCGGTACACCGTCGCGTACTTTATGCCATGAGTGTACTGGGAAATGATTGGAATAAACCCTACAAAAAGTCTGCCCGTGTTGTCGGGGACGTCATCGGTAAGTACCACCCACATGGGGATAGTGCAGTCTACGACACGATTGTTCGTATGGCTCAGCCATTTTCCTTGCGCTATATGTTGGTTGATGGTCAGGGTAACTTTGGGTCAGTTGATGGTGACTCAGCCGCCGCTATGCGTTACACCGAAGTGCGTATGGCGAAAGTTGCCCATGAACTGTTAGCGGATCTGGAAAAAGAGACAGTCGATTTTGTGCCGAACTATGATGGTACAGAACAGATCCCGGAAGTGATGCCAACGAAAGTACCAAACCTGCTGATCAACGGTTCTTCCGGTATCGCAGTGGGTATGGCAACTAACATTCCTCCTCATAACTTGTCCGAAGTTATTGATGGTTGTCTGGCTTATATTGAAGATGAAAATATCAGCATTGAAGGGCTGATGCAGTATATTCCTGGCCCAGATTTCCCTACTGCTGCGATTATTAATGGTCGTCGCGGTATTCAGGAGGCTTATCGTACTGGTCGCGGTAAAATTTATATCCGTGCCCGTGCGGAAATTGAAGTGGATGAGAAGAATGGTCGTGAAACTATTTTAGTGCACGAGATTCCTTATCAGGTCAATAAAGCCCGTCTGATTGAAAAAATTGCCGAATTGGTGAAAGAAAAACGCATCGAAGGGGTTAGTGCACTTCGTGACGAATCTGATAAAGACGGCATGCGGATTGTGATTGAAGTGAAACGGGATGCGGTGGGAGAAGTGGTTCTGAATAACCTCTATTCTTTGACTCAACTCCAGGTTTCTTTTGGTATCAACATGGTGGCCCTGCATCAGGGGCAGCCGAAGCTGCTGAATCTGAAAGATATTATTTCGGCCTTCGTATGCCACCGCCGTGAAGTGGTCACTCGTCGTACCATCTTTGAATTACGTAAAGCCCGTGAACGTGCCCATATTCTTGAAGCATTGGCCGTGGCACTGGCGAATATTGATCCTATCATCGAACTTATCCGTCTTGCTCCGACACCAGCCGAGGCAAAAGCTGCATTGGTTGCTAAGCCGTGGGAATTAGGTAGTGTTGCTGCCATGTTGGAACGTGCCGGTGATGATGCCGCCCGCCCTGAATGGCTGGAACCACAATATGGTGTGCATGACGGTAAATATTATCTGACCGAACAACAGGCTCAAGCCATTCTGGATCTGCGTTTGCAGAAACTGACCGGCTTGGAGCATGAAAAACTGCTGGATGAATATCGTGAATTGCTGACATTAATCGGCGAGTTGCTATTCATTCTAGAAAATCCTGAGCGTTTGATGGAAGTGATCCGTGAAGAGTTGTTGGCAATTAAGGCGCAATACAGTGATGCCCGCCGTACTGAAATCACGGAAAATACGGCTGATATCAATATTGAAGATTTGATTAATCAGGAAGATGTTGTTGTCACCTTGTCACATCAAGGGTATGTCAAATATCAACCATTGTCTGACTATGAAGCGCAGCGCCGTGGTGGTAAAGGTAAATCCGCAGCGCGTATTAAAGAAGAAGATTTTATTGACAAGTTGTTGGTTGCCAATACTCACGATACGATCCTCTGCTTCTCCAGCCGTGGCCGCCTGTACTGGATGAAGGTTTATCAATTACCGGAGGCTAGTCGTGGCGCACGCGGTCGTCCGATTGTTAACCTGTTGCCGTTAGAGCAAAATGAGAGAATTACGGCGATTCTGCCGGTGCGTGAATATGAAGAAGGGCTGTATGTCTTTATGGCTACTGCCAGTGGGACCGTGAAGAAAACCGCGTTGCAAGATTTCAGCCGTCCGCGCAGTGCGGGTATTCTCGCCGTTAATCTCAATGAAGGTGATGAGCTGATCGGCGTTGACCTGACTGACGGTAATAACGAAGTTATGTTGTTCTCCGCGGAAGGGAAAGTTGTTCGTTTTGAAGAGGAAGCGGTTCGTTCAATGGGGCGTACCGCTACCGGTGTACGGGGTATTAAACTAAATGGTAAAGATAAAGTTGTTTCTCTGATTATCCCGCGTGGAGAAGGAGAAATTCTAACGGTCACTGAAAACGGTTATGGTAAACGTACCGCTGAAAACGAGTATCCAATTAAATCCCGTGCAACACAGGGGGTTATCTCGATTAAAGTCAGCGAACGTAATGGTAATGTGATCGGGGCAATTCAGGTTGAACCAACTGATCAAATAATGATGATTACTGATGCTGGCACATTAGTACGAACAAGGGTGTCGGAAGTTAGCGTTGTTGGCCGGAATACTCAAGGCGTAACACTTATTCGTACCGCTGAAGATGAGAAAGTTGTTGGCTTACAGCGGGTTGCTGAGCCCGAAGACGATGAAGATGATGAAGATGGGTTGGCAGCAGAAGGGGAAGAAGTGAAAAGTGATAGCACCGATTTACCTGATGCTAACAGCAGCGAGTCAGTTGATCCGGTTTAAGTGAGGATAGTTTTTCACTTAATTTAAGAAACAGGTACTTCGGTACCTGTTTTTTTAATATCGAAATATGCAACAGATGGGCCTTTTTAATCTTTAAGTTCTGGTATATCTTGTCATTAATGACGTTGAATGATGCTGGTTTTTATCAGGTAACCTTTTGAGATATCTTTCTTCTTTTCGTACATCGCTGAAAATATCCCGTTATCTTTTCCGGGTGCTTGGCTTAATGTTGTGGGCGTTAGGCGCTTTATTAACAGCTTTTTACCTGGTTAATATCTTTAATGAAGTCAAGTCAGATATTCGGCAAGAATACAATGCTAATTATGATTCCACACTCTCTTATGTGCGTCATACAGCAAGTGTTCTGCGGGATATCCAATATATGACAGAGAAGCATTTACTGAATTCTAATGGAAAAAATGCTATTTTTGATTTTCCACATAATAGCCCGGCGTTTTCTTACCATCCTTTGAACCAAAGCGCTGACTGTCGTACTTTTCGCAACAATACTCATAGTTATTTAAATTCGTTGAATAACCTTATCTTCTATTGGAAAGATAATCTTGCTGCGCCTCAAGGGTTGAATCAGGTTTTTCTGGTGGGCACACAAAGTATGTGTATGGTGAATTTTTCTATCCGTAATACCACGACTGAACCCGATACGTTGAAAAAAATAGTTTATGAAAATTCACGTAGGCTTATCAGCCTGAAAGAGCAAGGTAAAGAACGAAATATTTATTGGGTTATACCGGGTGCAAGATCTGATAGCGGCCATCTCTACGTGTTGGCTCCGGTATATGTCAATGGTGAGATGGTTGCTATGATAGGCATTGAACAATTCATCAGATTGGACTCTTTTATTCAGAGACAAGACCGCCCAGTTTCAATAACGTTATTGAATCGCAGTAATCAACCGGTGTTGCATTATCCAGTAAATGATGACTATAAACTTCATTATGCTGATTATCAGTTGGAAGCGCCTTATTTTGGCTATGATGATAATTTTACTGATTTACTGTTAAAACGTCGGTTAATGCCATCTTCATTCAGTATCATTTATGCACTGCCACTGAAAACTATTTTTGAAGGTTTTAAGCTACAGATTATTAGCAGTTTTGTGCTTAATGTATTATCTGCCTTTGTCATCATTATCTTGGTGTATCTGTTTGAACGGAAAATGTTTGTTCCGGCTGAAGAGAATGCCATTCGCCTGGAAGAGCATGAGCAATTTAATCATAAAATTGTGGCTTCAGCGCCGGTTGGGATCAGTATATTGCGGGTCAGTGATGGCAGTAGTATTCTGAGTAATGAGTTGGCACATAATTATTTGAGAATGCTAACGCACGAAGATCGGGAACGGATTATTCATATTATTTGTGACAGAACCGGCAGTTATGTTGATGTTGTAACCAGTAATAATCATCATTTGCAAATCAGTTTTGTTCATTCCCGCTACAGGAATGAAGAGGTGGCAATTTGTGTCTTGGTTGATATTAGTGTCCGTGTGCGGATGGAAAAATCATTACAGGAAATGGCGTTGGCATCAGAACAGGCTAACTATTCTAAATCTATGTTTTTGGCTACCGTCAGTCACGAGTTGAGAACGCCGCTTTACGGTATTATTGGCAACCTAGAGTTATTACAAGCACATTCATTGCCTGCTGAATCTGTCCGTTTGTTATCAACGATGAACAACTCCTCAGCGCTGTTGCTAAAAATCATCAGTGATATTCTCGACTTTTCAAAGATTGAATCTAAACAGCTTAAAATTGAGTCTAGAGAATTTTCCTGTCAGGAAGTTATCTCTCATGTTATTTCTAACTATTTACCGCTAGTAGTGAAAAAGCCGTTGACCTTGTATTGCTATATTGAACCGGATGTTCCAGATTATATCTGCAATGATCCGGTTCGATTACAACAAGTTATATCTAATCTATTAAATAATGCGATTAAATTCACTGATACCGGATGTGTGATTATCCATGTGACAGTTGATAGAGATTACTTATACGTCAGAATAAAGGACACTGGCGTCGGTATCTCTGATAAAGCGCTTATTCAGTTGTTTGATCCATTTTTTCAGATTATGCCAAATACGGAAAGTTCATCTCAGGGAACAGGGCTTGGTCTGGCGATTTGTGAAAAACTGATCAATCTGATGGATGGTGATATTGAAGTCATTTCACAACCACAGGTAGGAAGTATGTTTTCTATTCGTTTACCTTTATATGGTGCGAAATATAGGCCAAAAACTCAGTTAATAAATGAGTATCAGCGAAAAATCATCTTGGCTATACGTAATCTTTATCTGGAGGAGTTTTTACAGCGTTTTCTGGTTCATCATGGTTTACACACTGTTTTATACAGTGAGCAAAACACAGAGGGTAGTGAAATTGTTATCAGCGATTTTCCTGATGCGGTTATTTCCCCTGTATACGCTTATATTGAATTATCGACGGACTATATTGGCTCACCGGAACAAATCAGAGAAAACTATTGGTTACATAACACTTACCATTTACATGATTTGTCGGTAATGATTGAGCGGCTGATTTCGCCGAATCATAATGTGGTATTGAATACCGCCGCACCTGTTTTTCAGGCAAACACCCGGTTTAATACTATTGTGGTTCTGGTGGTAGATGATCATCCTATCAACCGCCGTTTATTGGCCGATCAGTTGAAATCCATTGGTTTTCAAACAGCGGTGGCAAATGATGGATTAGATGCGTTGGAATATTTGAAGAACGGGGGGATTGATATTGTTCTGACGGATGTCAATATGCCCAATATGGATGGTTATGCGTTAACAATGTATTTACGGAATGATGGGTGTAAGCTGCCGATTATTGGTATTACGGCAAATGCACTGGCAGAAGAAAAACAACGCTGTATTGATGCAGGAATGGATGATTGTTTGTCTAAACCGGTTTCTCTGGTGACTCTCAGACAGACACTGACGAAAATGATTTGAAACGATGATTTATAAAATAATGCCCGGTACAAACAAATAGTTACCGGGCATCAGGACGACTTTCAGGTTAAAATAACGAACGATATTTACTGAACGTGATTGTTCGTACCGATAGTGACAGAAGCAAGATAATTGAGTAATGCAATATCGTTATTTACCCCCAGTTTTACCATAGCCGATTTTTTCTGACTGCTGATAGTCTTGACACTGCGTTTAAGTTTTTTGGCAATGTCTGTTACCAAAAAGCCTTGGGCAAATAGACGTATAACTTCACTCTCTTTCTGTGATAACGGTTTATCGCCATAGGGGGTTTTCGTCACTTTTTTCAACAGTTCAGAAACGCTTTCTGGCATAAATTTTTCCCCTTGTTTCAGGGCCGTTAATACATCAGGTAAATCTGTTGGTGCTCCTTGTTTTAAGACAATGCCTTCAATATCAAGTTCGAGTACAGCACTTAAAATTGCTGGATTATTGTTCATGGTTAGAACAATGATGGATAGCCTGGGATAATGGCGTTTGATGTATTTAATCAAATTGATCCCATCGCCGTATATGTCCCCAGGCATGGACAGATCCGTGATCAGTACGTTTGCTTTAATACAGGACAGATTGTTGATCAATGTGGTCGAGTCTTCAGACTCAGCGACGACGTTGATCCATTCAAGCCGCTCAAGTGATTTGCGGATGCCAAACAGGACAATCGGATGGTCATCAGCAATAATGACGTTAAGGTTATTCATCTTATTAGTTACCCTGCTGCAATAGCCTTTTGGTGAAGGATTCAATACGGCCAATGCTATTCTTAATCTCTATTTCATTACTGTCTGTTATGTGTTGTTCCAGTGTTTCGCAAGAAAGTTTGAGGAGTTCTAGGTCTAACATAGCAAAGACGCCTTTCAGGCGATGTGCTGTTTGCGAAAGCGATATCAGATCATATTGTTCTATATCAGTATACAGCTTATTAATATCTATCGGTACTGTCTCGACAAATAATTGTCGGTAATCGCTATCAGTTAGCTGTTTTTGATAACTATTTATAACATTGCCAAAATCGTAATCGCTGCTTTCATCGTTAAATGCTGACATTTCTAAATTTGCAGTGAATTCGTTAAAACTGAAACTTCTCTCAATTAATAACGAAATGGCATTGATAACCGCTTCACTCAGATTGTAGTTACATCGAATATAGTCAGGTTTTATCTGCTCAAAGCTGGCCAGATTATCAACCAGTAATATAGTCGATTTTGCCGAATCGTAGGGTTTATCCGTCAACATGATATCGTATTCTCGATCCATATTTTCTGGCTTTTTATCGAAGTAAACAGCGCCATAATGATGCAGATGATTTTGCACGATCTTACGGATCTCCGTATTGCTGATATCCAGCAAGGCAGTAATGTCTTCCAGGAGCGGCGGGCATTGGTCTTGGCCGATTATTAAGGGCAGACTGATAGCATAGCGCGTACCCAGGCTGGGTTTGCTGTTTATAGTAAAATGACCATTTAATTTTCTACATAATTGGTTACATAGATAAAAGGTCAGTCCTGAATTGGATTGATATTTATCACCTGTGGCTTTGCTTAAAAATGGATAATTCAAGTTTGTTAAATCTGTTGAATTAAGTCCGGTTCCTGTATCTATAATTTCGATTTGAATTTGTTCTTTGTATTCCTGAGAATAATTAACGATGAGAGATATTTTGCCATAAGATGTGAGCGTGATTGCATAATTGACTAACATCAGGACGATTTTACTGATGGCAGTATTATCGCCAATAAATAGTGATTCAGGATTAATATTACAATGATAATAATAATTCAATCCTTTATTATTCATCTTAGGAAACACTTTTTTAATAATATCTTCTAAAATGACTGATAATGAAAATGATTCATTTTTTGCTTGCCATTCACCTGATTCTAATTCATTGAGTAATGAAATATTCTCGATCCAGTCGGATATATATTCAGATTTAGTTAATAAATTATCGACGATACGAACACTATTTTCTTCTATAAGAATTTGTTTCAGTTGGTAAGCGATATGATCTAATTCCTTTATTGGTTGTTGTAATTCAGAACGAATGTTGGTCAACATAAAACGCCGAGCTTGTACACTCTTATCGTGTTCCAAATGGGCAAGTTGTAGACGCCGGCTAATTAATGCTTCCTGATCTTTATCTTGCAGTAAAAACAGATAAGTTTCTGGCAACAGGCGAATGCTGTACATGTTAATTTCATAGACTGAATCATCAATTGAGGTTTGGATGACACCATGATGTTGCTTTGCCATCATCTTAATTTTATTTAAATCGACATTCGGCAACAGATGATCGGCGATATTATTGCACATAATTATCTGATTTACTGAGAAATCATAAATCAATAAGCCAATCGGAATATTGGAGATAATATCGTGACTTAACGCATCCTTGATTTGTAGCTGGTGACTCATCAGGGCATTTGGCGCGATATATTTTCTACGAATGTAAATAAGCCCACCTAAGGACAGGATAATAAATACTGAATCAGCCAGTAACAACCAGATGTTTCTGTATAACAAATCGATTAGCAAATCTTTGAGTGATATCCGATACAGCAGTTTGTATTGCGTACCTTTAAGCGATTGGGAAAATTCGAGCCAGAAACCATTTTGTGAAATATTGACTTTATTAATTTCATTAGGGGGTTGCTCGTCATCCAACAATAGACTGAAGTTGGCCGCTGCCATATCCATAGGAAGAAGATGACAAATAGGCAAATCAAAAGCGATAACTGTTGCCAATTGACCCGGTGAATTGAACGTCGCCCGATAAGTATAAAAATGGATATTTTCGCCATTTAACTTACGGATTGATGAAATATTTTCCCGTTCATCTAACGCGGTGGATTGCATCAGCATTTCTGAACGTTTTGATTCGGCAGTCAATGTTAGATAACTTTCTTTAAACCTCAATTCTGGTTTAAGAATAGAGTGAGTGGTTATCAGAAACAGACTGTTATCTTTACCATTCAGGTAGTACATGGAGTTGTATTCATTGCGGGTGCCCCACAAAATCTCCATATAGTTGGAAAGGCGCTGTGCCAACTCTACACTTGCAGTGTTGTGGTGACCAAAAATAATCGTGTCGATAGTTTGATAACTATTCTCAAGCCAGTAAACATCAGGTCGTAGCTTCATCGGTGTGACGAGTTCTGGTGGTTTAAAAGATGAGCTATTGGCTTGTTTAAAGATAGAATTAGCGTGGTAACGATAATCTTCTATCTGTAATACTATTTTGGTTGCGACACTATTTAGCGCATATTTTTTCCCCATTAGCCAGGCATTGAAGTAGTTATAGCTGTATAAAAACAGGGAAACAAAAAGCAGAATAATGAACAGACCGTAGTAACGGTTTATGGTCGATGAATTAATAGAAAATTGTTTGTTATACATTCGTTGAGTAAAAGCCTTAATAATTGCTTGGCTGTTTAGCGAGCTCGTTAAATTGGTGAATCTTGTGATTCGATCTATTTAGGCTAATTTTAGCAGGATCAGGGCTGAAAAGGATATTATAGATTGAGGATTGAGCGAATAGTAAAAAAATCACAGAATTTTTACGATAGAGACTAGACATATTATCATGTTAGGCGCATAATCTCGCGCCATGGAAGGATGGCCGAGCGGTCGAAGGCAGCGGTCTTGAAAACCGCCGATGGGAAACCATCCTAGAGTTCGAATCTCTATCCTTCCGCCAAATAATGACCCTATGCATCTTCTTGCATGGGGTTTTTTCATTTCCATATGCCATTTAGATAATAATCAATCCATTTTCATGGACATAAGGTGACCATTCATCTATTGAGCAACAAATGATGGGGGATGAAAGTCCACAGCCTGATTGATCTGAAATCTATCAATTTCCAATGAGTAAGTGTGTGCGATGGTTTCCGGGGACGAGTTATGTCTTTAATTTATGGTGTATCCACGATTTATTGGCAAGAATGGTTTTCCAGGGCGGATTCTTGTTCAATAAAACCGTGGAAATAGTAAGAAATTAAACTTTTTTAATCGCCTTTGAACAGCATAGTTACAGCGGTTACGAACATAATGATAGCCGCACCTTTAAATAAAATCCGTTGTGCCCGTTGGCTTGATAACAGATGTCGAATACTGAGAGCACCGAGAATAAATACCGCGCCTACGCTGAATAAGACAAAAACCGTCAGTGGTACTAACATGAGCCCCCAGTTTTGCAACGAGATAGATTCCATGTTAATTACCAAAGGTAATAGAGCGAGATAGAAGGCAATGGTTTTAGGGTTGCTTAACGTTAGAGTGAGGCCAGATAACCAGGCCGCAGCCAACTCCTTTTTCTTAATGGGTTGGTCTTCGCCAATGGATTGATGATCGGCAAACCAAAACTGCCACGCCAAATAACCCAAATATAAGGCGGCACCCCACCTCACCACAACGAATAAAGTGTCAAAGCTGCTCGCGATAATGGACAAGCCAAAAACAGCAAAGGACAAATAAGTGAGATCACCAATAATCAGGCCAAACAACACACTAAATCCCGCTAACGCGCCATTACTCACACTTCTGGCAACCAATGCTGCCATTCCTGGGCCTGGTATCGCCGCAGCAACAGTCAGTGCCGCTGTATAGGTTACTATTTGTGACACTTCTAGCATATCTTTCCTCTCAAAATAACACTTTGAAGTAACAGAACATAAAAATGTCACTTGCGTATGCAAGTGACAAATAGGACTCTTTAGTATATACCCGTCATCTTTCAAGTTGCCTCTTTGTTGGCTGCACTCACTCACCCCGGTCACATAGTTACCTATGCTCCCGGGGATTCGCTCCCTTGCCGTCGCGATGCATCTTGAAATCCATTGGGTATAGACAATAACGACATTTTTCTAATGCTGAACGTCTTAAGTTTGGCATATTTTCATCCAAAATAATTAAGACATTTTTATTAGTTGTCGAATGACTTCCCGAGAAAATACCATATCTTGAACGGCCAAACCAACGGATTGAAAGATAGTCACACCCTGATCGCACAAATTGGAATGAGATTGAGAAACGGTACCAATTTCTATCCCAATGTCTGACCCACTAAGAATACCTTTCTCCCTTGCCTTAATAACAGATTGAGAGGCGGCAAGTACCGATTCATTGGAATCAGTAAATAGGGTTGTATTGCTATACATATCTTCGCTGAGTTCCTGGAATCCCAGTGCCGAAGCGCCAATGGCATTGACATGACATTTAACCGGTAGCTCTTTTCTATTGAGTATAGGGTCACGCGATGCCGTGGTTGTGCAAATGATGTCACTATTGAGTACAGCCTCTGCCGGTGAGGCTTTGATCGAAATGGGAAGATTGAGCGTTTTATCACACCATGTGACAAATTCTCGGCATCTTTCTGTATTACGACCCCATAAAGTGACTTCTCTAATCGGGCGTACATATAACATGGCTTGCAAATGTGCTTTTGCTTGTAAGCCAGTGCCAAGTATCGCTAACCGGCTAGCATCCTTTGCGGCAAGAAGATGAGTTGCATAAGCAGAAGCGGCGGCGGTGCGGATTTCTGTGATAGCGCCGGCATCCACCGCGGCAATCCCTGAAACACCTGGCTCGTCGTAAACTAGCACGCTACCGATGTGTGAAGGTTTATCGCTGTTGCTTTGAAACCTCACTACCACCGACTTTAACCCAAATCCTTTGTATGGCCCCTCCTTAATATAAATCGGCATGGTGCCCATTAAGCCGTCTTCACCTTTAACAATATTGCGCAAAGGTTGTTCTACTTTTCTTTCCGATTGCAATTTAAATGCTATTTCACTTAGCTTAAGACTAAGTTCCATCGTCAAATAACGCGCAACGGTTTCTTTATCGACATAAAGCATGTTGATGCCTTTCAATATCAGTTATATACCCGTCATCTTTCAAGTTGCCTCTTTGTTGGCTGCACTCGCTCACCCCGGTCACATCGTTATCTATGCTCCCGGGGATTCGCTCCCTTGCTGTCGCGATGCATCTTGAAATCCATAGGGTATAGATCATCCAGCTTGAATTTATCATCAATCTCAGTTCCAGCAATGCTATTGAGAATTGTCGACATATTCTTTTGAGAAACACCTAACACGACATCTAACATATTCTGTTTGCTAAAACCACGGTTTAAGAATAGATCAATAGCATCTCTTTTCAATTGTCCCCGGCAATAAATGACTTCTATGGTAAATTCACGCAGTGCCAATAATCGTGGGGAAAGATCGTTGGTTTTTTCAATCAATGCCTTAACCGTTTTTTTGTCCACTCCATTATGAATTGCAATATAGGCGTGTGCTTGAACCGTATAATTACAACCATTTTCTATTCCGGTTGTAATCCACACCACAGCTTTTTCCTCTTCATTCAGTGAACTATCAATAAATAGGTCGTGTGCTCGTTGGTAAGCGGCTAATAATGAAGGAGATTCTGACATATAACCACTTTGGTTAGGTATCCAGCCGAAATCATTAATAGAACTTTGAAGTAATTTTTTACTTTTTTCAGGTGTGGTAGTAATGGTGTGTAGAGTAAGTAAAGACATAATAACCTCTGTATATTTTTGAATAAGTCTATACCCGTTATCTTTCAAGTTGCCTCTTTGTTGGCTGCACTCGCTCACCCCGGTCACCATAGTTTGCTATGCTCCCGGGGATTCACTCCCTTGCCGTCTCGATGCATCTTGAAATCCATAGGGTATATATATTTGCCTATTTTAAAGCAACGTTAGCTTTTATGCGGCTGTAAATACTGACCAAAGCATTTGAATTGGCCGAATATGAGAAATAAATTTTAAATTGTGTAATTTTGCTGCCACTTCTGTCGTGAGTGCGGCATCTACCTCTGAATTAGCAACAGCTTTTGCGGCTGAACTGGTTGAATCTTTAAAAATGATATCTGCAATTCTTAGATTATCAGGCAACAACTCTGGGATTAAAGCCTTTGGTGCCGGATGGGTTGCAATGACGATATTATCTGTAGTTAATTCATTACGAATAGCGATACCATAATTAGGCGTGTAATTTAAAAATGCGGATGACAAGTTAAACCTGTTATCCATATAAAATTCACTGATATTGTAATAAGCATTGGCTACCACCAATGCCTGACAGTTATTTAAAATAATTTGATTACTTGCTTCTTCGTAAGTATTACATAAAACAACCTGGTAGCTTTTGGCGACTTTATTTTTAATAGCAAATTCACCAAAACGAATAGCGGATTGTTCGCTACTTGTGCCTGACGGGCCTAAGGTAGCAATATTTAGAACATCAAATGTATCTTTGTAGAAACTAAAAAAAACACATTCCATGATGTCTCTCCTGGAATTACACTAATAAACCGGATTTAACCAATGTGAGAATTTATCTATTCTACCTCTGATTATTTCTTGATAATCTTTGGCAATAACATTGGCTATAGAATCTTCTTTTTGTATATATGACACATTGTCTATTTGTGACACAATTGATATTTCAAGGCCAGTGCCTGTTAAAAAACAGCCATCTGCTTCATAGAGATCCTTTTGTTGAATTTCTGACTCAATACAGGGAATATTGCGGAATTTACAAATATCGAAAACAGATTGTCTGGTTATTCCATTAAGAATGCCAGCGCTAAGCGATGGTGTAATAACGCAATTATCTTTTACAATAAAAACATTTGATGTACTTGCTTCTGCGCACATGCCTTGTTCATTCAGCATGATAGCATCATCAAATCCGTTTTCTTTGGCATCTTCATGAGCAAGTGCGGAATTAACATAAGTGCCGGTAATTTTGGCAGATGATGGAATTGCCGCATTTGATACACGTCGCCATTTTGAAATAAGACATTTAAACGCTGCTTTTTTGGCATAAGCCCCCATAGGTAAAGCGTTAATACAGAGGGTTGAATTTACACCACTTAGCTTAACGCCAAATTTCTCACCCGGCATTAACGACTTTTTAAGCGCTAATGGCCTGATATAAATATCTTGTTTGAAACCATTTTTAATGATGATATTTTTAGTAATATCGGTTAACTCCTGACTGGTATAGGGCAATTCAATTTTTAATGTTTTAGCTGATTGAATTAACCGTTCATAGTGCTCATGCACTCTAAATAGATTAAGTTGGTTATTGTCTTGATCCCAATAAGCCCGGATTCCCTCAAATGTACCGGTGCCATAATTTAACGCTTGTGTATTGGCAAGAAAGGTCGCATTGCTAAAATTGAGATATTCCCCGTCTAGAAATACGATCCAATCTTTATTAACCGGGCTAACGATATTGTTTGTCATTTAGTGGCCCTCTTGTTCATGATCTCTAAAGCCGAATTTCGCTCAATATTGTTGGTATCATCTCTCAGATCATGGATCCGTGCTGCTTTCCAACTTACCATTGCTGCGGTTCCAATAAGTCCACCGACATCTCCTACATGGATGTCGACATTCATATTGAATTTGGATTCCATTTTTTGCTTTATCTTACTAATGAGTGACGCATCATTTAATTCGTCACTCGGCTCTAAAGTGATCTTGAGCTCATCTGTACCGGCTGTGTTGTTGATTTCAATAAAGTATTCAAAACAATATTCGAGTTCTTCAAAGATGGCATTTTCAATATCAAAAGCATACACATTGGCATTGTTTAATACTAATACATCTTTTACCCGGCCGATGGGTTCTATTTCCCATTGATTTAAGCCTATTGCTTTACACCGAACCATATCCCCTGTTTTGTATCGAATCAGAGGTTTATTCCCTTTATATAAATGGGTAATCACTAATTCACCAGCAACGTGATTATCGCCAACATTGAGTTTTTGCTGAGTAAAAGGGCAAATGAGTTCGTAATAATTGTTGTATGGAATAGTAATAAGCTTATTGGTATTGTCACAAGCCGCCAGAATTGACGTTTCTTGTGAGGCATACATACAGTTGTAAATTTTAGCGCCCCAATTCCGAGATAAGTTTCTTAATCTATTGGGGGTAATAAGTTCGCCAAGCACCAAAATGATCTCGATACCTAATTCTTTTGCATCACATGCATTGTTCCGACAATATTTTAGCAACTCAGCGGCGACCGCAGGTGTGCAAACTAAGGCGGTTATTTTGAGGTCTTGTATCAGCCTGAGTACTCTGTGCATACCAACAACGGGCGAACGAGGCCACATTTTGATAACGGTATGCCCTAAACTGCGAAATACATCTTCAAATGTATCTCCAGTGGAGTGCAATTCCGTTGGACCCATCACGCCAATAATGTGTTGTTTGCCTTCTTGATTGAAAATAGACTCATATTGCAGAGTCAGAAAACTGTTATTAACTAAAGAGTCTATTTCATTGCGAGGACAAGGTGTTGATGGCCCAGTCGTCCCTGTGGTTTCATAATATATCCAAGCGTTACTTAGGCTATCTGAAGATATCGTGTTTCCCGCCTTACTTAGATCTGATTTTGTAGTAAAGGGAAGTTTTTCAATCAATGAGGATAAATTTTCATCATCATTTGGGTTTATTGCGTCTAGACGATCTTGATAGAAAGCTGACCCATTTTTCGTATAATTTATGATTTCTTTTAATTTTTCGTATTGTATTTTTTCCAATGCGGAGATATTTATCTCGCCAGACAGATATTTTTTTAACTCGGTAAGGTATTTCATACCTAATTCATGAAGTTCATTTCTAAAAATGGAATACATATATATTACCTGGTTATTTATAAAGTGGTAAGTTGCCAGTGATTTTATTGATATCTTTCTTTGGTCCAACTATGCCAATTCCAGATAACTTCAATTCATCCGAATGTTCAGCAGATAATTTTCCTTCGTATTCCTCATATGTTCTGCATGATTGCGCTAAACAGGAAAAAGGACTCAATTTAAAATTATCGTTAGATTTTAATTCATTATGAATAGCGGCCAGTACATCATGACTAGCTTTCAAAACAGGCAAAGGCGTTTTAATGACACCGGGATAACAAATGCTATCTTTACTAAAGACATCGTGTCCTACAATCCCGTTGATATTTCTACCAATTGAAACACTAATGACGCTCAGTGCATTCATGGCTAACCCAAGTGGCAGACTATCAGCGATAACGACGACACTTTTATGTAGGTTTTCGTCAAATTCCATACGACTTTCCTATTAACTGAGTGAAATTTATCAACTTATTTATATCGATAATAATATCCGAGACTGTCCATGTACTTATTTCTTTCCATAGTACCACGCCTTTTATATGATCGGGATGATGCATGTATATGTCCAGGTCTTCGTAACTTTCAAAGTAACCAATTAAACTAAAGTCAACTGATTGCTTTCTGTCTACCGTACTGCGACCACAAAACCATCCTTTTATTTCACTTATCTCATTTATATGATTTAAAGTCACCTTCTCTGCTAATATAGCCTTTTCACTATCCCAGCTTATTCCATCCTTGAAGGTAAATAAGACTTGGTGTGCAATTAAGTTATTTTTGCCCAACATAATTTACCTCATAATTAATGATTTTGAGTTATAATAACCTATAGAAACGATCTGATTTATACCTAATATTAGCGCATGCCTGATTTAGTTTTTTTGATTTGCGTCTAATTTAAATAGCACATTGCATTTATAGCAGTCAACTATTTCCCTATGGTAATAATTTAAAAAAGAGTGGGAATATTGTGGTTCTGACAATGATAAGAAAGCTGTTATGGCTTGCCTTTGGCTTATAAAAAACAAGCTCAATTTGATTGCGCTTACGCCTTGAAAATATATTTTGTCGCCTTGTGTTCTACCGTATTTTGAGTATTTGTTTTTTAACATGTTAACCGATCCTTATATTGTTTGGAGACAGGTTATTTTGGATATTTTATCTTCCACTGCTGCCAGACGATCAGGCTATTTTACGACCAGTGGCTATTTTCTAATAGGTAGCAAAGATAATAAAACATTTTGTTGTTATTTCTGATTTGTCAGTAAATGACCAGTTTTTTTGATGTTGAAAATAACTCGCTCATCGGCTGTATTTTGATAAGAAACTACAGCAATTCAGAGGATTCGAGGCAGTAGTCTTGCATTAATGGGCTTTCAAGCCATGGTATGTCGTTGAGCATGTCACTAATGATGAGTGTTTTGGTGATATTTTTAAATCATCTATTATTTATGCTTGATTGTTTGCAATGGGTTGTAATATACTGCGCTCGCTTTCGGGGGCTAGCCCTGAAACACGCCGGCTTAGCTCAGTTGGTAGAGCAACTGACTTGTAATCAGTAGGTCACCAGTTCGACTCCGGTAGCCGGCACCAAATCAAATAAGAAGCCGTTATCTTTTCAGAAGATAACGGCTTTTTTCTTGCTTGATAGTAGATGATGCTGTTTATATATCCAGTTAATTCTGCTATTTTCCAGTACAATTTCCCGCTAAAACGAGTTTCTGAATTCATGGCATGGTTAAATTTACTGTCAGGCTGGTCGAAATAAAACCATGTAGCTAGAAATATAGGATGGCAAATTTTTAGATAATACGGATTTATTTTCGCTGGTAAAAACTAACAGAAAAAAATATTAGCGTTTGGGATATCTGTTTTCCAGACATGAAAAAATATTTGCTATAGGTGTGTATCCATCTATTCGTCTGGCGAGAGCTGAAAATAAGATGGGATAGGGTGAGTAGGAAATAGCAGAAGATATTGATGTTGTAAAAGTGTATCAGATAAAAGCAATTTCGGCTCAGAAGAATATTTTTGCTAACTATCTACTGAAGAGTGTGAGTTTAAAAATCACATTGGTTAGAAGCGGATATATCTGACAGTGTTAAAACTTTTCACGTAGATATTTACCTGATAATCGGTAATTTATCGTTAGCAACATTAATTCTGTGGATATCTTAAATGTTTTGCTTGATCTGCTGGCGATATTGCGAATAGGGTTGTTGCGATCTCACATTTGCACCAGTTTCGTTGTCCATCACCTTGTAAACAGGCCGATTTCAGTGTCTTCGGCATAGGTGTTGACACCATTCTTAATCGGCATTTTATGACGGATTTCAACGTCGATCAAAAATATTTTTTACATTCAAATATCCATGAGATAAAAAATCTGTGCTATTTTTTATTTAATGAATTTTTCATCTCATAATAAAAAGGGGGTGTTATGTTGCTTGAAAACTTTTGATAAATAATAAAGAACATGCGTGTTGCTTTAGGTGCTAAGCGTTTTAAAGGAAGGTACATTAGAGGATTAAATGAAGATTATAAATTTGTATAATAAATACGTAGATGAGGAAGAAGAGCACTTTATGGTCATCCGTATTAATAACGATATTTATGTGTTTTCCTCTGAAACTAAGCTTGGTCAAGAATAGGGGTTATTTACTATTTGTATTTAATAGACTAAGTAAACAGATGTATTTAAACGATGTAGTTACGTAACAGAGAAACACAAAAATAGAGAATGGGAAATTTGTTATAATGCCAAATGCATGGATGCATGAGACCATCATGAAAATAATTTTTACTACTATTTGTTACTAAAAGTTAAGGTCAAAATATATGCGCAATATTCAACAAGTTTTAGAGTGTTGGGGCGGTTGGGTTGATGATGCCACTGGTGTTAATTGGCCACCGATCGCTGCTGGATTTAAAGGTCTGATTGCGTCAACTCGTTCATTACGTCCTTCATGCTGTGATAACGATGGCTTGATCATTGATGCTTGTATCGCAAAGTTGCAGACGGTAGATAAATCTGAAGAAATTGAAGTTTTATTTATGTACTACGCTTTAAGGCTTTCCAAACGATCCATCGCGCGTTTAATTAAAGTACCTGATATTGAAGTCCGTTCCCGGTTGCAAAAGGGAGAAAGTTTTGTTCAGGGATGTTTGGCTATGCTTGATATTAAGTTAGAAATGGATGATGAAGTACAAAAACATAAAAAGCTTGCGCGTACGCAAAAAGCTATGGTAGTGTACTAATTAGTTAAAGTTGCGAATAAGCCCCGATAGAAATGAAATATAGAAATATCGGGGCTTTTTTCATTCGGATATTGCAGGTAATGAGGGGAAATTAGGATTTAAGCCATTAAATTCGGTTTAAAAAATTCCTGTTATCCAATGAACTCTATTTAGTACGAGTGAACCTTAAGTATCTTCTATTGTACTCTGATAAATAAGTGAAAATTTAAATCATTATTGTCGAAGGTCGCACTGTGTTGCGGCCTTTTTCGTATTTGCCGTCGCGAATCGCTTACGCATATTTTTTACCTTTTTCGCGGTCGGTATCCCTATTAAATCAATCATAACTCGGTGTTGAGAACTAAGTTTCCATAAGAACTAGTCCTCAATGCAGGGCTTGGTTTACCCAAGCACAGGGTGAGTTATTGCTGTTTGATGGAGGTATTTTTGATGAGCAACGGTAGTGATAAAGCGGGTTGGTTAACACCTGTCACGCCTGGGCCTGAGTACGATGATGAGCTGGAGCACATACTGAGTCGTTGGCTGGGAGGTGTTTCTGGTTTGCCTGACGATAAAGTGCGTTCTCGATGGACATCAGCACAACTGCCCCAGTTACCGGCAGATGATGACGGGTGTGATTTTGACATAACGGATTTTATTGCGGATGCCTCGCCGGCTTTTGAGAACCAGACTGATGAAGGAACCAAGTTATGGCGTCATGAGGAGATTGTGTGCTTGATTTCCTTTTATGGCCCGAACAGCCAACGGCACGGCGCCCGTTTTCGTGATGGAGTGGCGGTCAGTCAGAACAATGACGAATTGGAACGTTTCGGTCTTTCAGTCGACAAACTCAGCCGGCTGACTTCGTTACCGGAACTTATCAATAACCAGAGGGTGCGTCGTTATGACATGACGATCACCTTGCGGCGAAAAGTGGTGCGTGAATACGGTGTTAAATCACTGGTGGAAGCGCCTGTCAAATTCTTAGGAGATTAAATTATGCAGGGTTTACCTGTTTCAAACATTATCAATGTCACGTTGAATATGGCTCCTCATGCGGCTCAATCCCGGAACTTTGGTGCGTTACTGATCATTGGCGCAAGCAACGTGATCAACCCTCAAGAACGTTTACGCCGGTATTCGGATATCGATGGTGTCGGTGCTGATTTTGGACTGACTTCACCAGAATATCAGGCCGCAGCGCTTTATTATTCCCAGTCGCCACGTCCTGTTGATTTATATATTGGTCGGTGGGCTAAGGACAATGTGGTCTCCTCTTTACAAGGGGCAGTATTGACTAAACAGCAGCAAGTTATTAGCAAATTTACTGCTGTCGCCGAGGGTTCTTTTAAGTTGACGATTAACGGTAAAGAAACGGTATACAACGGCATCGATTTGAGTAAAGAGACCAATCTTAATGGCGTGGCCCAACGGATAGCGGATAAGTTAAAAGATTGTTCAGTCACATATGATAGTTCTTCTTCGCGTTTCGCTATTATGTCGAATTCTGTAGGGGCGGTTGGCTATGTTTCACCGGCAACGACGGGAACTTATATTGGTGATTTATTAAAACTGGACGAAATATCGGGTGCTACCGCTATCGAATCTACCAAAGCAGAAACCATTGCCGAGGCGGTGGCAGCATTGGGATCGGTATCCAGTGGCTGGTATGGGTTGGTTATCGCTGATGACTCTCTGACGGATGAAGATATTCTCTCTGTTGCTGATTACATTGAATCCGCATCTGTTTCCCGTATCTATGGGCATACAGTGCAAAAAGCAGACGTATTGGATGCTGACGTTAAGACCGACATTGGTACAAAATTGAAAGGGAGGAACTATCAACGCACACTTTGGCAATATTCAACCGGTAAATCCTACACGGTTGCTTCGCTGTTGGGCCGTATGTTTACCGTCAATTTCAACGGCAATAACACCACCATAACCTTGAAATTTAAACAGGAACCCGCTGTAACCGCAGAAAACCTCACGGCAACGCAAGCCAATGCGTTGAAAAAGAAAAATGGCAACGTTTTTGTTAAATACAACAACGATACGGCCATTATTCAGGAAGGTGTCATGGCGAATGGGGATTTCATTGATGAGCGCCACGGTCTGGATTGGTTGCAGAACTACGTTCAGAATAATCTTTATAACCTGCTTTACACCAGTACTAGCAAGATCCCACAGACTGATGAAGGTGTGACACGGCTAATTACCAATGTTGAGCAGTCACTGGCTCAAGCGGCGACAAATGGATTAATCGCTCATGGTGTATGGGGCGGCGATCCGATTGGTGCGCTGGATACTGGCGCAACATTAACCAAAGGTTACTACGTCTACGCACCGCCAATTGCAACGCAGGCCCAGGCTGATCGGGAAGCTCGAAAAGCGCCGGTTATTCAGTGCGCAATTAAATTAGCAGGCGCTGTTCACTACGCTGATGTCATTATTAATGTAAACAGATAAGGGTTGAAAATGGCTACATATTCTTTTCTTGATGTTTCCGCTTCTATTACGGGAGTCGGTGGCTCTTTTGATCTTGGTAACGGTGCCGCGCTCTCGGATGAGGGGATTACAGTCACCATGTCGGAGAGTAAAAACACCATGACCACTGGCGCAGACGGAGAAGTCATGCATTCATTGCATGCAACCAAGTCTGGAACCATGACGGTTAATTTACTTAAGACCAGTCCGGTAAATGCTAAACTGAATGCGATGCTCAGTACGCAATCACTTTCATCTGCGGCATGGGGTAATAACGTGATTGTTATTCGCAATAAGCAAAGTAATGACATTGCTGTTGCACGTTCCGTCGCTTTTCAGAAACAGCCTGATTTGCAGAATAGCAAAGCTGGTAATACCGTTGCCTGGGTATTTGATTGTGGAAAAATCGACATCATGTTAGGCACATTCTGACCAGCTTACTTCACAACCATTTAAATCACCGTCAAATCTACCGGAGCATTTGTCCGCATTTTCAACATCGGACTTATGCTGCGGTAGTTTGAATGAGCTTGAGGATAAGTGATCATGGAATTTGAAATTGATGGCAAAAAATATCGCAGTGGTAAATTAAACGCTTTTCAGCAACAGGATTTAGCGGTGGCTTTGGCGCCGGCTATTCCGGCACTTGGGCCGCTGATGAAAAAGATCGTGACAGCTAAAAGTGATGATGGGATAGCGGGCTTTGAAGAAGTGCTCCCTTATTTGGTGGAATCCATCAGCGCATTAGGAAAATCCAACCGGCATGAAATTAATGATATTTGCTTATCCGTTGTTTCTCGTGAACAAAATGGTATCTGGAGTCGGATTTATGAATCTGATGGGCAGGTATTGATGTTCGATGACATCAACGGCTTCGAACTGTTGAAAATTGTCGGTTTTATTATCCGAGACTCATTGGGAAATTTTTTTCCCGCCCCATTAGAGAGCGCAATGTAATCCCAGGACAAGCCAGTTTAAATTTTGAAACCCTCCCGAAAGGGCGTGATTATCTATTACGCCCGGTCATTGCGGGCATGTGCCGTTATGAATCGTTGAAAAACAGCATCCTTGATCTGGCTGATATTGCATTGATGAACGATGCCCTTGATGTTAAATCGGAAAATGAGGCCATGATAGAGAGGTGGCGAAATGAGCAGTAATGCTGAAATAATTAAAGATTTCCTGGTATCACTTAAGTTTGATGTTGATGAAGTAGGGCAGCGTAAATTTATGGCTGTTACTGCCGAAATCACGTCTAGTATTCTCAAAATGAGGGCGGAAATTGAAGAAGCCACATTAGCGGTGGTTAATTTTATCACTCAAGCCGCTAATGGGCTGGACAAACTTTGCGGACAGTTGCAAAAAACAGATGCAACAATTGAAAAAATTAAATCTATTAATAGTGGTGTCAGCCTAGTTGTGGGAAGCGTAGAGACATTTCTGCCGTGTATTGATGTTCAATCCCATGCTACAAATGGTCGCCATTCTAATACTGCTTCCTTGGTCGCATCGATGGGTGAGCAGTTATTAAAAATACCAATGGATTGTACTAATCAAAATACCAGCACACTTGATAGTGATGACATATTTAATTCCATTGAGGAATTAGTCAAATGGTTAGACAAAGGAGAAATTTCTGCGAAAGGTTTATTGGCGACATTGAATGAATTGTGGAAATTTACAGGAAGAAAAATTGTTCTGGGAGTATTATTTGATTTTAATAGTCGATTAAATGCATTACAGGAAGAAGCAAAGAAAAATCACGAAACAATAGCTGAAACATTGTCACGGCGGAAAAGAGAATATGATGCAAATAAAAAACCACTGATAACATATGATCAACTTAATAATTGGATGTCAACACATGGGATTTATATTGCTTCTGACCTGACTCCATTTTTCAGCAAAGATAAATATGAAAAATACCAAGAACAAATTGATGATAAGAAAACGATAATCGACAAAGAACATAGCCAGAAAGTTGCTGATATTTCCAGTAAAGTATCAGAACGATCAAGTAAAACGAAGAAGAAACGAAAGCATAAGCAATTAAATAAAGATCATCTTAAGGCTGGCATTGTTGAGCATCACGATGCTCCTAAGGAGTTAAATACTCCAGTTAATCCGCCAACGAATATCTTTAATAGTGAGCTTACAGCCGCAAAGCTAAAAAGATTAAAGTCTTCGCGAGGAGTACGGAATAACAATCCATTAAATATGAACTTTGTACATCAGACAGGAGCGGTACCTGAAGATAACCCAAAACCCAGATTTGCTAAGTATCCAGATGCATTCAGTGGATTAAGGGCTACTGCTCACCAGTTGAGTCGTTATTTTCATGGTAAAACTACAGGAACAAAGCTACAGACTATTGCAAGTATTGTTCCGGTATGGGCACCAAAGAAAGATCATAATAAAACCAAACAGTACATTGCCAATGTATCTAAAATGATGGGAGTTTCTAAGGATACGGTCCTTGATCTCACTGATCCTGATGTGATGCAACGGCTGATTGATAGCATGATGATAGTGGAAAGTGGTGGTAATCCCTATTCACCAGAATTTATCAGGTCAGCGATTATGGCAGAGCTACAGCCAGCGAATAAACCGCCAAAGCGGGCTGGACATTTAAATCATGTGGTTCATTCTTTGCGAAATATGTCCATTGATCACCGAATGATCAATGGTGCGGTGACAAATATCAATAATATGGTGAATCATCAGGAATTTACTCCCGCTTTATTATATCGTGCGCCAATATCTGCCAGCAATAATATGCCGGGAATAGGAGAAGTAAATTATCATATTGAGATTAATGGCGTTGAATCTCCCAAAGAAACGGCGAGACTGACCGGAGAAACGATAGAACGCACTCACAGTATGCTCCTTCGAAATATGCAAACACAGGTGAGATAACAATGGATATATTATCAGTCATGTTTTCTCAGCAAAAGAGAAAAATAGGTGTCATTGTACCGAGTGTCATTATTTCAGAAACACATACCGATGTATCGAATATCACCGATCATCCGGTCCAGCAGGGGGTGACATTCAGTGATCATGCTTATGACAGCCCATCGGAAGTGAGAATGGATTTAGGTTTCGCCGGTGGTGGTTCGCTGCTTGATATTATTGATACAACAAAGGTATTTGATATTTCTACCGGGCTAAACCTTGGAACCAGCCCGCGCGATATATATCAACAGTTACTTGACCTAAGGGCATCACATAAACCGTTTGATGTCGTAACGGGAAAGCGCTTATATAAAAATATGTTGATTAAAGATATCAGTGTCACAACAGATAAAACCAGTGAAAATGTTTTATCGGTAGTTTTAAACCTACGTGAAATTGTTATTGTTGAAACGTCACCGAATAAGGCCGCGCCGGCGGAAAATATGAAAAATCCTGAAGATACAGCACCTGTAGTTAATATGGGCGCCAAAGTCACGGTGAAGCCATCAATGCCAAAAATTATTCTTGATTTTATTATAGAGCGAGGTAAAAAATGGCTAGGGTTGTAGAAATTCCTTTATCACCGCAAAATCAGCAATTCGATATTCAGCTAAATGGCATTAACTATAAAATGAGATTAATGTGGCGTGATATCGCGGGTTGGATTTTGGATATTATGACGCCGGACAGTGAATTTATTGTCACAGGTTTACCGTTGGTTTTTGGGGTTGACTTACTGGAACAATATCGTCATCTTGGTTTTAACGGCTCATTAATTTTTTATGGTGATATAAATCAGGAGAAACCTTTCAGGAATAATCTTGGTAAAGAGGACAGGTTATACTTTGTAATAAGTTAACTTGATGAGAGGAAGGGTAAGATATTCTGTAATAATTTATTACATACGCCGCTTAATTGCGGTTCTTTTATTTCTATTAATTAGGTGAATTATGTCAAAACAATGGATAAGAGAATGCCACCTTATCGTTGTAGACAAAGATGGCGAAAAAGTAAATTTATCAGATCTGAAAATCACATTTAACATTAGCAGAACGGAATCTTCCAATCCTGCTACTGGTATTTTTACTATATATAACCTCAATAACGAAACTAGTAATAAATTACGTAAAAATGAATTTAAAAAGATTAAATTTGTGGCGGGTTACAAGGAGAACTCAGGACAAATATTCTCAGGCCAAATTCAGTACACGTATGTAAAAAGAGACAACGCAACGGATACTTGTGTTGTAATTCATGCAGCGGACGGGGATGAAGCACACAATTATGCGACCGTGAATACCACCATTGCGGCTGGATATTCGCAAGCAGATTTAGATCATTTGCTAATGCGTGATATTGCCAAATATGGCATTACCGCCGGTCTACGCCCTGAATTCAGTAAATCAGCATCACCCAGGGGAAAAGTACTTTTTGGCATGCACCGCAATGAAGTTTCTAATCTGGCAAAACAATGTGATGCTAATTGGCGCTATGAAGATAACAAACTACACATTGTACCCAAAAATAAATACTTAACTGAAGCCATTGTCCTTACATCAAAAACAGGCCTTATCGGTATGCCTGAACAAACTATTGGCTCAGGTATTAACGTTACATGCTTAATTAATCCGAATATCCGCCCCGGGACATTAATCCGACTGGATAACCGTTCAATCAAACCGGTTGATCCGGCGACTAAACAAGCTGCTCAATCTGGTGATCATAAGGATGCAAAAGCACAACCGGCAATGTTGGATGCTGATGGTGATTACATTGTCTTCAATGTGGAGTATTCCGGCAATACCCGCGAAACAGAGTGGTACATGACAATAATGTGTATCGCCAAGAGCGATCATACTTTGCTGAATCAATCAACTCACAATAAGGATAAGGCAGAGAGCGAATGATAAATACTGACGAACGACTCAATAGACCTGAAGCGGTCTTTTTTGCTATGCAAGAAGTCATTAGCGCCGGATTGTATGTCTCCTTGCCTTGCATTATTCAATCATTTAATGCTGATGCGGTAACCATCACCGCGCAACCGGCCATCAGATGGAAAATCAGGCAAAAAGATGGGGAACTGGAATCGGTATCCTTACCGCTGTTAGTGGATGTGCCGGTTATATTCCCAAGGGGCGGTGGTGTGACATTAACCTTCCCGATAAAAGCCGGTGATGAATGCCTGGTCGTATTTGCTGATCGCTGCATTGATTATTGGTGGCAATCTGGCGGTGTGCAGGAGCCGGTCGATCCCCGGCAGCACAACCTGTCTGATGGATTTGCCATTATTGGCCCACAATCCCAGCAACAAAAAATATCGGGTATCAGCACAAACGCTGCTCAGTTGAGAAGTGATGATGGAGCGGCTTATATCGAACTCGATCCCAACAGCCATAACGTCACGATTATCACATCGGCAAAACTTATTGCGACAGCCAATGGCGGTACTGAAATCACTTCACCTGACATCTTCCTAAATGGCAACGTCACCATTAACGGCAATTTATCACAGGGCATGGGCGCTGGTGGTGGCACCGCAACCATGCAAGGCCCGGTCACGGTGAGTAATGATGTGACAGCGGCAGGGATTAGCCTTAAAAACCATGTACATAGTGGTGTGCAATCAGGTGGCGGTAAGACGGGGAAACCTCAATGAGATACAGAAGAGAAATTGACAACGACTATGTATTTGGTCGTGGAGAGGCGGGTTTTCTTATCAACTCACCGGAAGCGGTCGCACAGGCAGTGAAAACTCGCCTGATGTTGCGCAGTGGCGAATGGTTTCTTGATAACCGAGAGGGGACAGATTACGACGACGTGTTGGGTAAAGGCACATCGGGTTTTTATGACCTGATTATTAGACAGCGAATACTGCAAACGCCGGGTGTAGAGAGCATTACCCAATACCGTAGTGAAAGAAACCCGGAAACAAGAAAAATCACCATTACAGCCACGATTGACACGATTTATGGACAGACAGGAGTAACTGCTGATGTATGAAAGTATTATCAACACAATGTTACCTGCTATTGATAAAAATGGGATCAATGCTCCTGATTATCAAACCATCTTGAATAGCTGGAAGACGATATTCAGGGATATTTATGGGGACGATATTTACATTGAATCTGACAGTAAAGACGGTGTTTTTTTATCGCTAATAGCATACGTTATTCACGGTTGTAACAACGCAACCATTGCCTCCTATAACTCATTTAGCCCGGCAACCGCGGTGGGCGAAGGGCTTTCCCGCAATGTCAAAATCAACGGCATCACCAGAAAAAGCGCCAGTAACTCAACAGTGGATATTTTGGTTACTGGTCGAGCTGGCACCGTTATCCGTAACGCTTCTGTCCGGGATGATGCGGGAAACGCTTGGTCACTACCGGATGAAGTCATTATAGATACACACGGGCAGGCTATTGTGACCGCGATTTGTCAAAAATCGGGTGCGATCGGCGCATTACCTCACACGGTTAATCAAATTGCTACGCCAACATTGGGCTGGCAAACCGTGACGAACCCGGTTGCGGCTACACTTGGTCGGGGAATTGAAACCGATGTAGAACTGCGAATACGGCAAGCGGTTTCCGTTGCGCTGCCTTCGAGAACTATTATAGATGGACTGATGGGAGCAATTGCCAACCTGCATGGGGTTTCACGTTACCGGGGATATGACAACGACTCGGACAAAGCGGATGAAAATGGCATACCCGCTCATAGCATTGCACTTGTCATTGATGGTGGAGACTCGAAAGAGATTGCCCGGACTATCTTAGTGAAAAAAACGCCGGGCATACCGACATTTGGCACCACCTCTGAAACGATTACCGATGATTATGGTAATAAAAAAACGATAAACTTCTATCGCCCTACACTGGTGCCAATTTACGTTGAAATACACATTAAACCCTTTATCGGATATACATCAGATATTGGCAATAATATTCGTAATGAAATATCTAACTATATAAAATCCCTTTATATTGGTGATGGAGTATATGTGACTCGTTTATTTGTACCGGCAAACTTATGCAATAAAAACGGTGGACAGACATATGAAGTATTATCTGTGATAGTGGGAAAATCAGCATCGACATTAGGAGCGGAGAACATTAACATTGCTTTTAATGAAGCGCCGACATGTTCACCTGAAAATATTAAAATAATAACGGTGATCGAATGAACAAATATATGAAATTGATTCCTGCATATCACATGGAAGGTAAAAAATATGTCAGGATGCTTGAAGCTGTGACTGATATTTTCAACCAGAATGCGTTGACAACAGACTTACTGATTAGCAGTTTTGATCTTGATAAAGCGGTTGGCAAACAGCTTGATATTATTGGTGAATGGGTAGGAAGAAATCGAATGATCCAAACTCCAATTGAATCCTATTACTTCTCCTTTGATATTACTGACTTGGGATTTGATAGTGGTCAATGGAAAGGGCGGTTTGACAGTGATAAAAGTTATATCAAACTGGATGATGATAATTATCGGGTTGTCATTAAAGCTAAAATAGGCGCAAATAACTGGGATGGAACGGCTGAGTCATTTAATAACATCCTGAGTTTTATTCATTCAAATAATGGCCTATCTGTATCTTTCGAAGATAACTTGGATATGTCATTCACTGTGACTATTAAAGGTAAATCAATCAGTACTATTACTAAAGAAATCATCCATCAGGGTTATCTCTCACTTAAACCTATGGGGATAACGGTTAATTACCATATAGTGGAGGGTTAGAAATGGCTAAAAATGATTTTAAAGCATTTGCCATTGGTGAAAACGCGAATACTTTGTCACAAGAAGAATATGAAAGTTCAGATTTTATTGAGGAGGGATTTAAATCAGGAATAGCGAGGAGTGAACGATTAAATAAAGTTTGGCGCCAATCTTCGGTTATTGCCGCGGTGATAGGGAAATACATTGCAGAAAAAACCGGTGAAGACGTTATGGATGATGGAGACCTGGAGAAACTCGTAGCGCAATTGGATTTAGCATTAAAACATAAAATTACTACAGAAATCCCTGATGCTTCATTGACGCAGAAAGGCATATCGCAACTCAACAGCGCGACAAATTCTGACAGAGAAGATCAAGCGGCGACGCCGAAAGCGGTTCACGATGTTAGAAAAATCGCTGAGAGCAAATTGAGTGGTGTTTCTGATGCCTCATTGACTCAGAAGGGCGTTGTACAACTGAGTAGTGCGACAAATAGCACAAGTGAAACCTTAGCGGCGACGCCAAAAGCAGTTAAGAATGCATACGATTTTGCAAATACGGCAAATGTAGCAGCTAAAAATGCTCATGATGAAGCGAACAGGGCTACAGATAATGCCAACAGCAGATTGGCAAAAAACCAAAATGGCGCAGATATCCCTAATAAAAGTGAGTTTATAAAAAACCTTGGTTTTATAGAACAGCAAACGGGCTCATCAACAACTACGGTGATGAGTCAATTGGTCGTTACTGATGCCCTGAATGAAAAACTGTCCAAGAACCAGAACGGCTCAGACATTCCCAATAAAAGTGAGTTTGTGAAGAACTTGGGTTTAAAAGAAACTATTGATAGCGCGGCTAATGCCCTACCGGGTAAGCAATATATTAGTAGCCTGACAGTACAAACATCAGCTTGGGTAAAAATTGCTGAAGTAACAATGAAAGTGATGAGCACTATCAATATTAATATCGCTGGCGGTTCCGGGTACAACGTGGGCAGTTTTGAACAATGCGCTATTGCTAATATAATTTTAAGAACTGGAAATGGATCGCCTGCCGGAATCAATGCGGTGATGTACACAGTTAATACCAGTGCACCTACTGACTTAGCAACCATTAATACATCTGGTGATAACTATGACATTTATATATTCATTGGCCCTTTTGCTCAAAACATAATTTTAAATGCTTTTGTGTCAGATAATGCGACTGTTAATCAATTAATTAAGATGGCAGAGTTATCAGAAATCCCTAAAGGGGCAGTTAAGGGGAAAGTCTACTCTTATTTATTATCTGGAAAAGAAAGCGATATCTATCCAGTTGGTGCTCCAATTCCGTGGCCGTTACCGAATGTGCCTGCTGGATATCTCGCATGCAATGGTCAATCATTTAATAAAACTTTATATCCACAATTAGCTATAGCTTATCCATCCGGTGTACTTCCTGATTTGCGTGGTGAATTTATCCGTGGTTGGGATGATGGGCGCGGTGTTGATCGTGGTCGTAGGGTTTTAACTTATCAAGGGGACGCAATTCGTAATATCACTGGTTATACCCCAGGTACAATTTTACGTGGAAATAATAGTTATGGAGGATGTTTTTCTCTTTCAGGTGAAAATGCTCCAGGAAATGAATATACAGATGTCTGGCAAAAACGGATTCTATTTGATGCTTCACGAGTTGTGCCTGTTGCTTCAGAGAACAGACCTCGCAACATTGCATTTAACTACATAGTAAGGGCAGCATAATGACAGAACAAAAATACTCTTTAGAACCGGAAACAGCGATATTGGGTAAAGATGGGTTGGCAGAAAAAGCCGGCTGGCTAACAATCTACCATGCAGCGCCTCATTCAGGGGAATTTATAGGCACGACACCGGAATATCTGATGAAGGGGATAGGAATACCGGCCAGTTCCTATATAGATGCTCCGACACTTCCTGAATCCGATTCCATGGCTGTTAGGCGCACAGTAAACGGAGATCACTGGGAAGTTGTACCCGATTACCGTGGAAAAACAGCTTACAACATACAAACTCGCCTGCCACAAGGAATTACTGAACTGGGTGAATTACCGGAAACATTGACATTCAAACAACCTGCTACTCATTTTGATAGATGGGACGGCTCAAAGTGGGTGACTGATAAAGCGGCAATAAAGGACAGTGAGATTGAGCAGGCAGAGCTACTACGCGGTATACTGTGCACACAAGCTAATGAAACCATTACGTTGCTCCAATATGCTATTGATGCTGAATTGGCTTCGGAAGAAGAACAAGCACTGTTACTTGAATGGAAAAAGTACTTAGTATTATTAAGCCGTGTAGATACTTCAATAGCTCCTGATATTAAATGGCCTGAGATTCCAGAATAACAACAATAGGGGCTGCTTATACGCAGCCCAATGACAATCGTAAAGCGTTTTATTTCGTCTGTCTTCGGTCTATTATACTGTTATTGTTATTTTGTAATCCACCGGGATAGATCTTTTTAATTTTACAGACTCAATATTCTGCCAATGGGTTGTAGGTTACACCATCTGAGTTTGTATTCTCTAGATGGACAGCCGAAGGAATACCTGGCATTTTCATATTGAGAATGAGCCTTCTCTATATTGCTCCAAATTAGCAAGGAGCCAATAGAATGTTTCCTCAACTCATCTGATATATCCATTCCTGCTTGGATAAATTCAAATATAGTGTGTTCAGAAGTAAATGTCTTTGTAATAAAATGAAATGCGCAGGGTTTATCTTTGTAAAATAATATATTACCCCATATGAGAGGTTGGATTAGTTCAAACAATTCTTGAGTTAGTTCCCTATCCACACAACAAGAACCCCATCTTTTCTCAGTAAGAGAAAAATAAATGTCTGCTATTTCTCTTGGACTGAAAGATTCACAATCAACAATTTTTCCTCCAGCCTTTAGGAAGCGTTTCAATCGATCTTTATATTTATTTTGAGATTTTATTGATATTCCTTCGTTACCTAACTCTTTAGCAATGCACACTCTTCTATTAGCGTTAAATATATATGTTGAATTAATCACATTTTTTATATTTAAAGGAGATATAAATTTTGATTTGATAGGCAATATAAATCTGCATTCCCGAGCAGCAGAGATAATTAATTCATCATTAGGAATAGCTATACGGATATATTTTGATAATGGAGTACAGGGATCATTTGCAAGGAACTTCCCTCTCCACACGCATATGGCCGCAGTCAATAATCTGTCAGAATTCCTCCGCACATAGTACTTTTCACCACATTTGAAATGTTTATGAATGAAATCTAAAACAATCGGGTGTGTTGCCAATCCTCCACCATACATACGGTAACATTCACGATAATCGTCAATACTAGCTTCTTCCCATCCAAATAGAGGTAGTAATGTTTTCATCTAAATTTTTATCCTTTAAAGAGTTCATAATAGAGCATTGACATATCTATAAATCAGGTACAACACATATCCTGTTTATATTTTTCATAGTATGAAAATTCATTTAGGAATTTTATCTTCTGGTAATGAGCTATATTTCATGACCTTATTATTAAAGTCCAGGACATCATCTTGGTTTTTACATATTTCATTAGACAACATTTTACAATTTTCAGAGATTGTAGACTCTTTAATACCTGTCCACTCTGAAAGTAGTGTCAAGAAGTTCATTGAATTGCGTTGAGCGTTAATAATATTACGAGATGTATCATCGTAAGATGTAATAAACATAGGGACCTGATAATTTTGCTTATATTTATCATTATGAGCAAGCCTCGTCTTCTTAGTATCTTTCTCAAAGAAAGATACTCCGTGATCAGCAAAATACATCAAAGACCAACTCTTCTCATTTTTCTGTGCTTCATCAGTAATTATTGATAGCAAGTCATCCGTGTTTTCAATACTCTGTATATAGCAAGAAACCTGCTCTGACTTAAAAAACACCTTGTATTCATAATTTGTTCTGATACAAGCAGGGGAGTGAGACCCCATTAAATGGATAACAATTAGCTTCTTTTCTCTCTTATCTTCTAAGGCTTTTTTCACAATTGGTATTATATTTGTGTCAGGCATATTTCTGTTAAGACCAGAACTGGATTCACCTTTTTTAATAAATAATGGAGAATCAGCCCTTGCTCCCATACTGGCAACCGGAGTATCAAATACTCCCATAGAACCTTGATTTGATATCCAATAAGTATAAAAGCCAGCTTTTTTTGCTAATGTAACAATATTATTGCTTAAAATATTTTTACCATCTTTGACCATTGCTAGTGAGTTTGCCAGTGATATTTGGGTTGATGGACCTACTGAGATATAATTCGTAAAAAGTGTCCCATTGGCAGTGCTCATAAAAGGTGTATTATGTATCGGCAATCCATACGCATTCATAAAATCTCTACGTACACTTTCTCCAATCACAACAATATAGGTACTATATTTAGACTTTGCCGATACTGTTCCCCACGTATCTTTTTCACTTAGCATTTTTTGCATTTTTTTATATTCACTTTCCACACTTATAAAGTTGATAGTAACATCTTTGACTACTCTAATTTCAGGAAGTCCAGAGTTAAGAATATTGAATCCCTTACCCTGTATAAAATCTGTTAAAGGGTGGTGTATTACGGTAATTAATGCAAAAGAGAATAGAAAAACGCTGATATTTCTATGTAAATTAACGTTTACTTTTAGAGAGAATAAACAAAAGATCAAGATAAACACACTAAAGATATAATATTCAATTGGAATAGAAGAGATAAATTCACTAGCTTCTTGTTCGTTTGTATAGAATAACGAAAGAATTAAATTGAAGTTTGGTGGTCCATATGTAAGCCCGACAGGGGCATAAACGAGAGTTGCTATACTAAGAACGATAAGCAGGGGCCTATAAACCACAGTGACCTTGTTTAGCAATAGAAAAATAAAGAATATAGCGAATACATACACTATTTTTAAGCGATAACCTAAGGCCATATGAGTTAAAAGGCAAAAGATGAAGAGTGCAACAACTGGTAGTAACTTGATTAGGTGGTTTTTTGTAAGTTTCATATTTATCTATCAATAGTACATCGTGTAGTGGTAAAACGCAGTTTAACTTTCAAAAAGTAGGAAAAACGGAGATTCAATTTCTTCATCCAGCCGGATTTTCTATTAATACTATACTATGTATTTTTCGTCATGTGAACAAGAGAAATCTTAGTTACGTTATAAACCAGAATACTTCATTTATTATATAAAATGACCTATATAGCATAGAAGCATCACTACAACCTCCTAGTATGGAAAAATACGAGTAATACCATATGATAATAAATCGTAGTAGCAGGAGAAAATGAATTAAATAGTTCTTAAATATATGAACAGCTAAATTTTACCGTATTTAGCCATATTGAATATTTTGAAAAATTTATTTATTAAGAGTCTTTGTGAATTAATGAGCTACAATCGATCCTGTAATTTAAATTGTGCATTTTTCAATGGAGGACGCACTTGCTATATTTCAGAATTTTTCTAGCCAAAGGAAAGTACATTATGAAATACACATAACTGACCAGTGAAAGAAGATAAAATTCCCAAATAAATTTCATACTATGAAGAATTGTTAATTGGAAAGTATAGAGCTTATTAGCAGTCTTAGATGGCCTATTTATGTAGGCCATCTAGGTTTTTTCATAACTATCTAAAAATTAAATTCTGTCTTTTCTTTTAGTCAGTAATAAATTAGCCAACAACCAAACTATTTTATTTTTAGAGTTGATTATTTTTAGCCTAAATAAAAACTTATTTCTCTTCCGGATAAATTCAGCATCTTGTCTTTGGTAAGAAAAATCGGACAAAAAAGAAGAAAGTTCATCAAACATTTTGGAAGCTAGCATTTTCCACATTAACTGGCCTTTTAAGCTCAGGGCTTTTGATTTAACTTTCCTCATAAAGATTTCACGATCTTCCTTATGGTATTGTGTATCCATATCTTGATAAATCTTATCCCAAGCTTGGATTTCATCTATATAATTCTTTACATCCCACTTCTTATTCATGATGGAATCATTTCGGTAAATATAATTATAGAGATATTCTGGGATGTAAGAAAATTTCGCCTTACAGATACATGACAAAATAAATGAAATATCTTCTCCCACAATTAGGTTTTCATCAAACAAAATTTTGTTTTTTAGCAAAAAATCACGTTTTATTAACATGCAACAAATGCCAAAATAATCGAAATTCAAAAAATTGAATGCCAGATTATCTAAATTTCGATAATCTTTAGAACAAATTTCCCTTACACCTGTATAAATATTCTTGAATAAACAAAAAGTAATATCACTCTTTATCTCACTATTTTTTCGCAACACTGATTCAATAAACGAAGGTTCAAAAGAGTCATCACTATCTAGAAAGGTGACATAATCTCCTTTGGCTTTACTTAAGCCAAAGTTTCTTGCTGCGGAAATCCCTCTGTTTTCTTGAGAAAACGCTTCAATATTAAAATGTTGTTCAGACAGTTGGTTAAGTACATCCATTGTGCCATCAGTTGATCCATCATTGACAATAATAATCTCAGTGTTTTTATATGTCTGATTCAAAATACTATTAATAGCATTTTCTATAACATCTTCGACATTAAAGGCCGGGATGATAATTGAAACTAATATATCATTATTCATAATAGTACAATCCGCTAGTTATCTACAAGAACTCTTTAGATTTATTCAATAAAGAGCTTTCAATACTGAATATATATTCTGATATAAATACATATGTGAATTTAACCAACATCAGTGTTCTTGCTCCTAATTGTTAAATTTAAAGACATTTAATTGATTATCAATATGATTGACATAGGGTATTATACTGCTTTTCCCTGATTAATTGTATCAATTAATGACTAAGGTGAAGATTTACTGTGAAAAATGTTCTCTATCTAGCAACATTATTACTCTTTCACTAATAAATCAGTCCTGTATCATCACACTTCCATTATCTTTTTATAGCTTTTAAGCTGCATTTTTGCTGTTATATTGAATTAGCCTTATTTTTTTACACAGTTAAGAATATAGTTTTCTGTAGGCTAGTAATTATCGAAAAATTAAAAACGGCTATCTGAATCTAAATAAGATTCCAAAATAGTGCTACATCTTATACCACTCATAATTCTATGTATAACAATGGGTTGAAGAAGGCCATGTGTAGCAGAATTATGAAACGTTATTTAGGTTTACAGAACGAAAAAAAACCATACAATATCAAGCTGAAAAATTAGATCTTAATGTTGAATTCATTGAGGCTGTGAATGGCCGAGAATTATCATAAGATGAAATTAAAGTACTTTGTCCAGATTTTGATAAAAGTGCAATGACTTTCGGTGAGCCAGATGGCTCTTTAAGCCATTTAAAAATTTACGAAAAAATAGTTAAAGAAAATATACAACTAGGCTGTGTCCCTCAACTGTCTGCACAGTGAAAAACCATGCAGTTTTCTCGGTGATTGATAGCAAAAATGTAGATTGATGGTTCAAAAAATGAACGGAATTGACGTTTTCTCTTCACCTTCAGCCAGTCCAAATGAATTGCGGGACACAACCTAGCTTTGATTATGGAGGATGATGCTGAAATAGGCAGAGATATCAGAGAAATATTGGATTTTTTGATAATTATAGATAATAATAACACCCATAAACCAAATGTTTTTTTATTAATAAAAATTAATGGGTACATATATACTTTTAAAAAACCACTTATCAAAGATTACCATTTAGTTAGTGTTATCGATGCGGCTTTAACTCATGACTATGTTATAAACAAATTTGCTGCAAAACGCTTACTTGATTTCTTACGTCCTGTATGGCTAGTAGCAGACGAGTGGAAATTACTTAGAGAAAATAATGTAATCAAACTTAAAGCTATTGTGCCTTCCGTTATAAATCTCACAGAGCATTTCCGCAACTCATCTATAGGAAATGAAGGTCATTCAACAGTAAGCGAGCTAGATATACAAAAAAGAAAACGCAAGCTTTTAACAGCTTTGCGTTTGATGTTTTGGCGTGTATTTGTTCGTTCATGGGTGAAAAAAGTCAGGCCATAATTTCTCATAATTATAGATACAATCAAATATGCATGACTATGAATTACAGGACAGCCCTTTCATTCAACTTATCTTTCAAAGCTCCTTTGTTATTCAATATCGGAAACAGTTGAGATATCAACCGCATTGCTATAATCGAATTATAGATTTATTAATGACTTTCCCGTTTCTATGATCTTATACAGTAATAATATTAAAGGCTTTTTTAGCACCAGGAACAACATTGTTACTTTCCGGAAAATTCAGACAAATCAACATCGATAACAAACCAACTATCAACATATTGATATTCTGTGTTTTTTGCATAAACCAGATAACCAGTATCCTGAATATGTTCAACTGCTCTATTATTTGAGACCATATCTTCTACTGTTAGCAAGATAGCCTCACGCGCCATTATCGCGATGTCTTCTTTATTATCAGCGGCAGAAAAACAGCCATAATTTTCAGTACACAACGCAGGAATAACTAGACCATACGCGGTGTTTTCATCTTTCGGCAACTCAACACCTACTGAGAAAAACATGATGACCTCCAAAGTCGGCGGGGATTAAATCCCCGCCATTTTCTTTATAGATTTGACGGTGCCGATAGGCAGATCTTTTTTGGAATGCGGGACCGGGAATGTCTTTTCGGTTATAGGTGACTCCTTCTGTAGCCTTCTAAGTTCGCATCCAACGGCAACAGCTCTTTTATCAGGTCAGTTGATTTCATATCCTCCCAACCTGACATCAACATCCGCACGCATACACACAAAGTAAATTTATTTATCTCAAGTGAACTATGGGTAAGAAATTCGCTAATACGTGATGTTGCAAAATATAGCGTTACGGTAGGTCTACCTCCAGAATTCAGAGCGTTGTTGCTTGAAGGGCAATGTGATGAAATTTCTGAGCAAATAAAGCAAGGTGAAGCTAATTTTCTGTATATTTATCACTCAATTATTGTTCGTAATTCCATCATGGTTAATATATTTCTTTCTCAATCATCATTTTGGTTATTTATTGATACCCAGATTTACCCGATTTTTACCATATTGAGTCCCATTGAATGCTTTTAAAATCTGCCTTGACAAAGATTACCGTCAGTTAACGGGCTACAGAAAACATTGGTTTATCAGAAACCGTCAATTTGGCGAAAAGTGCCGTGCCGGGCAGCCGGAAAATTAATGGCAAAGCACTGACCGGGGATGTCAGTTTGAATGCCGGGGATGTGGGGGCGTTTAAACTCGGATTAAGAGGAACATATTCTGTTAATAATCAAGTCCCTTGGAACGTGGATACGGGGTTATATGATTTGCAGCGTCCTGGGGACAGCCAGCTTGTTGCTCACTTTTGTAACGGAATTGGAAGTTGTCCGGCATTTCAGCTAAAAGTGCATTACAAAAATGGAGGGCTTGCTTATCGTTCAGCTCGTGATAGTTATGGGTTTGAGAAAGATTGGTCAGAACTGGCAACAATTGAACAAGTTAGCGCTGCAAATAACATTCCTGTTGGTGCACCAATCCCATGGCCGCTACCAAATCCCCCATCAGGTTACCTTACGTGCAACGGCCAATCATTTAATAAGTCTCTATATCCGAAGTTAGCCGCTGCTTATCCATCAGGTGTACTTCCTGATTTACGCGGTGAATTTATCCGGGGTTGGGATGATGGGCGGGGGGTAGATCGTGGTCGTGGAGTTTTGTCGTGGCAAGCTGACGAGTTTAAATCCCATAGCCATACTTTGAATGGAGATGATGCAGGTTCATCGGGTAACCGAGTTGGCAGAGGTAATAGAAACCCGCGTAGTTTAGGCCCAACTAACGAAACAGGCGGAAGTGAAACCCGTCCCCGCAACATCGCCTTTAACTACATAGTGAGAGCAGCATAATGACAGAACAAAAATATTCTTTAGAACCGGAAACAGCAATATTGGGTAAAGATGGATTGGCAGAAAAAGCCGGCTGGCTAACAATCTACCATGCAGCGCCTCATTCAGGGGAATTTATAGGCACGACACCGGAATATCTGATGAAGGGGATAGGAATACCGGCCAGTTCCTATATAGATGCTCCGACACTTCCTGAATCCGATTCCATGGCTGTTAGGCGCACAGTAAACGGAGATCACTGGGAAGTTGTACCCGATTACCGTGGAAAAACAGCTTACAACATACAAACTCGCCTGCCACAAGGAATTACTGAACTTGGTGAATTACCCGACACACTAACATTCAAGAAGCCTGATACCGATTACGACAAGTGGGATGGTAAAGAGTGGGTGGTTGACAAGGACCTCTTGAAATCTCATCAAATCAACGATGCAAAGCAGAAACAAGCAGCACTGTTACAACAAGCAAATGAAACACTCTCATTGCTACAAGATTCTGTTGACCTAGAAGTCGCTACAGATTCAGAGAAAGCGGCTTTGCTTGAGTGGAAAAAGTATCGGGTATTGCTTACTCGTGTGGATGTTGATCAAGCGCCAGATGTGGAATGGCCGCCACAGCCTAAATAAGAACAGGGCCGGGCGACCGGCTTTATCATTTTTTAAGCTGTCTTAAAGCCCGCTTTAAACCGGGTCTGTTAGTTGTTTTTCCACTTAATTTATCCTCAAAAATCTGTTCGCAATTTATACTTATCAACGCATTTCTTTGTAAATGCGGGAGATTATGCAGTTAGAGGAGAAAGTTATATTAAAAGAGAGAGTGACGAAAGGTATTGGAAAAGTGGAGTGAATACCTGTTGGGTTAGAGTAGGAGGTGCTGGGCTAGAGGGACGCACTGTTACATTTAGCCGGGACGTTCGCGGTTCAACATTATTTGTTAATAATAAACAACAGGGAAAGTTCGTTCCTATTATTACACCTCCTCAGGATAATATTGAGGTTATGCAAAGTGTTCTTATGGGAGGAATTTTGCATTACAAACTCACAAACAATGGAACTGTAATGCATATCATCTGGTCACCGGATGCAAAGTTTACTGAAGCGTATTTGTTATTATAGAAAAAAGGGCTGTTCACCCTTTACCTTTTGTAAAAGATAAATTGAAAACTTGTCCCAGAGTGTTGCTTAAATAGGGTAGATGTTTTACAGGCTCCCGATATTGAATGGCCGAAGCAACAAAATTCATTGCAATATCAGCGCCATTTGGCCCTGATATTGTTTTGGTTTTTCAGGTTGCACCTAGTATCTGCGCAATACATTCTATCCTGTAACTGATATGGGATATTCAATCTGAAATCCGATTACTGTATTTGATTTTTTCATATTACTCATTTTATTCACTAATAATCACTTGATCCCAGTAAATAGGCGTCGCTACTATCACAAAACTTCGGGTTCCAGTAGTACGGATAGTCAGCCAGTTATCACCCATCAGAGTAAATACCGCTATCCTACCAATAGCCACTGGAATTGGTACTGGAAAATACCAGCCTTTCTGCGACCACTCTCCGAATCTCATGTATACTAAACGTCCTAAAATATCGCTACTGGTATTTATTGTGGCATCGACCCCAGCCCAACCAGACCAAATAACTGTCTCCTGTGTTCTGAGTACCCCAGTATTTTTTTGTAAATATCGAGAGTCAGATTCGGACTTTGTGTATGATTGTCCTGCTAGGGCGTAATTTCCTTTGAGTTGAAACCGCCTATCACAGTCACCCGTCGTATATGCACCTAGTTCTCCGGGTGACGGCTTGTTTATCGAACTATATACCCGAATACCCGATGCTTCATATACTCCCTTACCGGAAACATATCCCGTTGCATCCACATTCCCATTTACAACACCGCCTGATTTTGGATATGCACTTTTCGCCAAATTGACCGTTTCCACTAAACCCAAGTTTTTCACAAACTCATTTTTATTAGGAACATCTGCACCATTTTGGTTTTTGGATAATCTGCTGTTAGCATTATTATTTACATCTGAAACTAGCTTCTGAGTTGCAGCAAGTGTATTACCATTACCAACCACCTCCGTAAGCTGAACAACACCTTTCTGTGTTAATGAGGCATTTGGTACTTCGGTTGCAATTTTTTGTTCTAACGCTCTATTTAATTGGGCCGCGAGTTTAACTATATCCCCATCGTCCAAAACATCATTGCCGGAATATGTTGCAATAAAATTAGACACAACAGATGCTATTGTTGACGATTGACGTAATACCTTATTGAGCAAATGAACAGTAATATCATCTGGTGGAAATCCAGTTTTTAGACTCTGATTTTCTTCATATTTTTCTTGACTCACTACATTTGCATTATTATTAATAGAAAAAGCTTTAAAATCATTCTTGTGATTCATATGTCTTCCTTAAATTATATAATACCATTTCATAATCAATATATTTCAATAATTATAAAAATGATCCCTCTGCAACTCACACCAACCAAAGTCTAACTCAGAAAAATAATAATGCGTTGTTATTATTCCTTATGAGTTTAACTATTTTTGTATAATTAACAGTAATAATCAGTTCAACATTTTGGAATTGAAAATACATTCATAAATATATATTTAACATATTGAAGTTATTTTTCCCTTATCTCTTCTATCTTTTCCTGCAACTCTCTCCGCTTAACATTCCACTCTGAATCTTTAGGTATCTGAACCCTGACATCTAATCTATCATGTTCAAGAATATCACAATCTCATCAATGCACTTGAGTCTCCAGTTCTAAAAACGGTAATCAAATGAAATTGTGAGTTGGTTTTGATGATGTAGCTAAGCAAGAATAAATATCTAAAATAAACCACACATTTTGATAAAAAATGCGTCACCGAAATTTTATCAATTCAAATGACATGTGAGATTTCTGACTTTAATTGCTATTGGGCTACATAAGCAGCCCTGTGATAAGAGTAAGATATTGTGTATTTACGTAATAAGTACAAATGATTTTACCATACTAAAAAGAATTTTCTTTATTTGAAAATAATTCATGAGGTGTTTTATACTCCAATTTTTTGTGTAGGCTATTATTCAACTTGTCCATGACGAATGTCATTTCCTATCTTGTCACCGATTGAAAAGTCTGTTCTCTTTGGAAAGTATTGGCGAATCAATCCATTTGTGTTTTCATTGACGAATCACTCTATGGGAACGTAAGGATGCACGAAATGAATTTGAGCGTTTAAGAGTTTATAGGCCATAATGCATTTTCTTTTGGCGAGTTAAGATGCTGAAGTATAACAACTGACAGTCCTTCCTGAAAAGTGCACTTACTTTAGTCGAATCCAGCTATGGTATATTATGTGCATTTTCCTACAATTGGTAGGTTTCAGTGATATTCTTGTGCTGTGCAAGTCATTCCATATTATAGTTAAAGTATTCCGGTTTAGTTTTTAGCTGAAATTAACCTTATTCACATAGCGAAAAATACATAGTATAGTATCAATAGAAAATTCGGCTGGATGAAGAAATTGAATCTCCGTTTTTTCTACTTTTTGAAAGTTACACTGCGTTTCACTACTACACGATGTACTATTGATAGATAAATATGAAACTTACAAAAAACCACTTAATCAAGCTATTACCAGTTGTTGCACTCTTCATTTTTTGCCTTTTAACTCATATAGCTTTAGGCTATCGCTTAAAAATAGCGTATGTGTTCGCTATATTCTCTGTTTTTCTATTACTAAACAAGGCCACTGTGGTTTACAAACTTCTGCTTATCGTTCTTGGTATAGCAGCTCTCGTTTATGCTCCTATCGGGCTTACATACGGCTCACCAAACTTCAACTCAATTCTTTCGCTATTCTATACAAACGAACAAGAGGCTAGTGAATTCATCTCTTCTATTCCAACTGAACACTATCTTTTTAGTGCGTTTATTTTGATCTTTTGTTTGTTATCTCTGAAAGTAAGCATTAATTTACATAGAAATGTTAATGTTCTTCTATTTTCTTTTGCATTAATTACTACAATACATCACCCTTTAAAAGCTTTTATACAGGGTAAGGAGTTAAATATTCTTGACTCTGGACTTCCTGAAATTAGAGCAGTCAAAGATGTCACTATCAACTTTATAAGGGTAAAAAGTGAATATAAAAAAATGCAACAAATACTAAGTGAAAAAGATACGTGGGGAACAGTATCGGCAAAATCAAAATATAACACCTACATTGTTGTGATTGGAGAAAGTGTACGTAGAGATTTTATGAATGCGTATGGATTCCCGATACATAATACACTTTTTATGAACACTACTAATGGGACTCTTTTTACAAATTATATCTCAGCAGGTCCATCAACCCAAATATCACTGGAAAATTCATTAGCAATGGTCAAAGATGGTAAAGATTTTCTAAGCAATAATATTGTTACATTAGCAAAAAAAGCTGGCTTTTATACTTACTGGATATCAAATCAAGGTTCTATGGGAGTATTTGATACTCCAGTTGCCAGTATGGGTGCAAGGGCTGATTCTCCATTATTTATTAAAAAAGGTGAATCCAGTTCTGGCCTTAACAGAAATATGCCAGATGCAAATATAATACCGATTGTGAAAAAAGCCTTAGAGGATAAAAAAGAAAAGAAGCTAATTGTTATCCATTTAATGGGGTCTCATTCTCCCGCTTGTATCAGAACAAATTATGAATACAAAGTATTTTTTAAATCAGAGCAGGTTTCTTGCTATATACAGAGTATTGAAAACACTGATGACTTGCTATCAATAATTACTGATGAAGTACAGAAAAATGAGAAGAGCTGGTCTTTGATGTATTTTGCTGATCATGGGGTTTCTTTCTTTGAGAAAGATACTAAGAAGATGAGGCTTGCTCATAATGATAAATATAAGCAAAATTATCAGGTTCCTATGTTTATTACATCTTATGATGATACGTCACGTAAGATTATTAACGCTCAACGTAATTCAATGAATTTCTTAACGCTATTTTCAGAGTGGACAGGTATTAAAGAGTCTACAATACCTGAAAATTGTAAAATGTTGTCTAATGAACTATGTGAAAACCAAGATGATGTTCTGAACTTTAGTAATAAAATCATGAAGTATAGTTCATTACCAGAAGATAAAATTCCAAGATGAGTTTTTATATTATGAAGAATGTAAATAAGGTCTGTGTTGGCCTTGATTTCTAGATGAAATTAACTCATGACAAAGATAAGAGTAGGTGAGCGATGAATATTATGATAACAAATTTCCATACAGGTAATGGCGGTGGTCATACAACATATATCATGAATATAGTTAAATATTTTGATTATAATAAAGGGAAATTGTTGATTGCTTGTCCACCTGAAAGCAGATTGTACAAAGAACTTACCAGTTCCGGGTTTAATAATGTTGTTCCTCTTTATTTTTTCTGCAAGCTTAATAAACTCAAACAACTCGTAACAACCTGTAAGGTTTTGTCACAAATTATCAGAAGACAAAAAATAGACATAATCCATACTAATGGAACTTCTGACAATAAAACCGCTATCCTCGCAAGGATATTTTTCGGAATGAGATGTAAAATAATCTATACAAAACATAATCATTACCCTGTATCTTGGTTATCCAAAATCAGGCTGAAAAAATTTAATGAAAGAATTATTTTCGTGAGTGACTCCACTAGAAATCAATGCTCTTCTTTTATCTCTGATAAACAGGCTGTTACTATAAAAAATGGTATTGATACCGATAAATGGAAAACTGAACATTCAGTTATAGAAAAAGGGAAAATAACACTTATTTCCTCTGCTGGAACCGCTGAACACAAAGGGTGGTATTTTTTGATAAGATGTTTGGTAAAAAATAAAGAGCTATCTGATAAATTTCGTATAAGAATTATTGGACGTACTCCTCACCAAGAAGATATAGATAAATTAGTGGATGCTCCTTTCTCTCACATCGATGTTGAATTTACGGGTTATATTAATGATGATAAAGAAATTATTAATTATATGAAGAATGCTTCTATAGGGTTTGTTTTATCTACTGATTGTGAAACTATCAGTTTTGCTTGCAGAGAAATGATGGCTTGCAGTTTGCCTGTTATTGTCACTGATTTCGGAGGATTACCAGAAAATATTGATCATGGTGTTAATGGTTGGATCACAAAAGCAGGGGATGAAACATCAATATATAATGTTTTAAATTTGATTGCTAATTTATCATCTCAAGAGTTAAAAGAATTATCTAAAAAAGCTAGGGAAAAAGCAGTTAATGAGTTTGATGTGAGAAAAATGGTTTCAGAAACGATAAGTACTTATAGTTCTGTTTGTAACGCTTAAATTTAAAAATTTACGGCCTGGGGAGCAGGCCGTTGTTATTTTACTTTGGTTGTTCAGGCCAGATAATTTTTGATGCTAATGAAGTATCAATGCGATTAAGTGATACTCGATACCTTTTCCATTCTAGTAATAGGGCTTTTTCCTCGTTAGTTGCTATTCCTAAATCAATAGCATCCTGCAAAGGCTGAATTACCTCATTTGCAGCAATCATTTTTTCTGACTTTTGGTTCTTTGCCTGCTGTCGTTGTTCCTCCAGTGTATAAATGCGCTTAATGATTTTATTACCGTCAAAAAACCACCCATCTGTGATAATTATCCCCGTTGGTACATATTCTGATGCAAGTTCAGCAACGGATAAATAGATAGGGAATAAACTAGATATATCCTTTGATATTGAAGTGATAACACCATCTTTATTGAATGTGAATTTGACAGTTTCTTCTAAAAATTTTTCTTGAATCTGATACCAGTCATTGCCTTTATCATCTCTTAAGTATTGAACACAAGATATGCCATCTTCTGGAATATAAGGAGTAAAAATACCAGTTTTCATAATGTCACCCTAGATTGAGGAGATTGTTACCCAAATACCATTTATGTATGCTTGTACAGGGCGATAATGTACACTGGCAAGGTGCTGTCTTCCTGAACTCCACATTACTGTACCCAAGCCAACAAGGACATGCCCAGAAGGAGCAGACCAGTCTTTTGTCTCGTTTGTCCATCCTCCTTCTGTCACCCAACTTCCAAGTCGTAAATTAATCACCCCAACATTGTTCTTCAAGGCGTAGCGATTATCGCATTCACCTGTGGTATATGCACCTAGCTCACCCGGTGACGGTTTGTTTGCAGCACTATAGACACGAATACTTGGGTATTCATACACACCTCTACCGGAAATAGACCCGGTGGCATCCACATTCCCATCCAAAACACCACCGGATTTTGGGTATGCACTTTTCGCCAACTCCACCGTTTCCACTAAACCAAGGTTTTTTATAATTCATTAATAGGTAGTAATCTTTGCCAAGACAGCTTCCTGGAGCATTGAACGAGGCTAAGATACAGTAAAAACTGGGCAGATTTGCGTATCAATAAATAACCAAAATGACGATTGAGTAGAAGAATATTGTGAGTGGCGAAAATGCAATCACATTTGGTTCATAAAACAGCCATTTGAAAGGTTAAATGCACTGGTAAAATACACAGCATTTCAAGTCTGTTAATTTATACAGTACACTTTTTCAAATTACGGAGCTTATTACATCGGGGAAAATTTATTGGTTAAGAAATATCAACAAACAAATTGTACTTATTAAATTTTCCATCAACCAAGATAAACACGAAAAAGGCCAGCAAATGCTGGCCAGTTTTAAAGATTTATTTGTTAACTTTAAAATCATTAAAAGATATTGGGCTTCTGTTACCCGCTTGATCTAAGCCATATACACAAAAGCGTACTGGGGAATCTTTCTTTTTAAGAGAAATTGGGATTCGTCTATAAATAGAGTAACCTGTGTCATCATCGCATTTTGTGGATTTTAATGGGCCTGATTTTATACGTAAGTCAACAATTTCATAGACGTTAAAAATAGGATCAACAATCCAACTATCTTCTGTTTCAAAAACTAATCTTGTTGTTGGTTTTATTGTCGGAGGTGTGTCATCAATTTCACGTAATTTTATTGATGCGTTAGACGTACTCTGCCAGCTTTTATTTGCAGAATGTTGTCCAATGACACACATGGCGTAAATCCCTTCTTTGGAAGGAACAGTAAGTTTTTCCAGCGGTTGTGTAGTGACTGGAATAGGTTTGCTGTATCCTTTAGGATCTGAACAATCAATATTACTCGCAAGTCCTCCTTTATAGCGAATATTATCAAAACCCTGCTCCTCAAGATGTAAATTCCAAGTGGCAGGTTTGTTGTTAACTGTGCTTTTAGTAATCAGTGGGCCGCCAGCGTTAATAGTGATCCCTTTTCCATCATCAAATTTACTTAAATCCAGTTTTCCATCAGGGGTAAATGCACGTGCAATTTTATCAACAGGAATATAATAGCTGGCACCTTCACGTGAGAAACCCTGATTCTTAACCAGTTCACAAGGCCGATTAAGACCGCATCCCGTGTAATTTCGATCGACGGTGGTATTTAATACACCAATTATTTTAGATTGATCTTTCAATATAACCGATGAACCAGAAGTTCCTCCCGCAACACCGGCGCAATTAACAGAAATTGCCGGAGACCAAGCCCATATGCCTTCATACAAAAGAGAGGTTTTTCCAGTAATGGAGCAAGCCGAATAGCGTAGATAGCGTTTATTACCCTCTATGCCATTGCCCGGAATGTGAGCAAGTTCAATCGGTTGGCTTTCTGATGGTGCATAATCTTTTTGTAAAGTCACCGGCAGTATTCCGCGATTTGCCAACTCACCATAAGTTGCTTTAAGTCTGAAAACTGCAAGGTCACCGTCTTTCATTGTTGCGTATAAAACCCTATCAACACCAACAGGTTGGTGTTTATTGATTAAGTCAATAAAGTAATTTGGTGTGTATGTCCAACCAGGACCTACAGGTTGATCAATCACGACTTCATTAGTATCTAATGAAGAGTCAAAACAATGGCCTGCGGAAAGAATAAGGGCTTGTTGATTGGCATCAGGGGTTTCTGAACCGGCAATAAGTGTCGCGGTACACAGACCACGACCGCTTAGTTTTCCCACATGCTTAAATCGCTCAGCGCCCGGATCGGTAGATTTTAATAGCGGAGCTTCGTTGCTGGTATTGTCTTGCAGATCAGCAATATGTTTGCTGTTATTTTCGGGAAGTGCTTGTACAAAACAACTTGTTGACATAATCCCTGTAATAAGTGTAGCTAAAAAGGTTTTTCTCATGTTTTTACCTCATGTTGTTTACATTTTTAATCTTTCCATGTAATGGAAACAGACATTCAATGAAGAAAAAATTATCGCTAAGTGTTTTTTAAAACTTTAATAAATCCTCTATATGAGTATTTAATGTTTACTAATTTATGAATTAATAGACAGTTTTTTTAGCGCATAAGATCATTCTATTGAGTGCCTGTTATCCATAGCCAATAATAAATAACATAAAAATCAGCTAAATAGTTTTATATACTGCAATAGAGCTATAACGTTCAATGGAACGAGAATTGGCTATAAAGGTTTTTCTGGTATAAATTCGTTGTTATAAAGGATGAGTTGATTAAATGAGAGTTGAACTCCAGGAGAATGTATATTTATTCGTTGTTACTAAATTTATCACCCGGAGCATTTGTTATGGAATAATAAAAGTGTTAGTAAAATAATTGTAGTCTTGCCGGAATGAGTTTTAATTCAGTTTGCAGTGTTTTTAAATAGTCAATAGCAATAGTGGCTAAAATGGGATAAAAATCATTTTCTAGTTTGGTTGTCTGCATCAATTCCAGATAACGGTAAGCCCAAGGTAGTAAGTGCTGTTCTAACAATGTACGTGCAGCAGGTTTATGCCCTTGTTCTAAAATATAAACTAAGGCCAGCAGCATCAGACCGAATTGATCTTCGGGTTCCCGTTGTTTACTGGACATGGCGATATTCTGTTTTGTCAGAAATTCCCGGTAAGCCAGCGTGCTTTCACCTGATAACGAGTTTTCTCGGTCCAGATAAACCGATCCCCAAGGTGGGGCTGGCATAACACCTTGCCCTTCGAACAAGATGGAGTAGTCATATTGTAGAGATTCGACTGAGAAGCTAGAGAGCTTTTTCGTCAGATTTTCTATTGTGCGGTTATTTGACCAGGGAAATAATTTATCAATATCGATAAGTAAGGGAATTAGTGGACGGACTTGTTCTGATTTCGGTGAGTAATAAAAACAGGCGCCAATAATGCGAGGTACAGCAGTATCTAATAACATGGAAAGTTCTCATTATGATTGGGTTATACCGATGGTGTAAGCAGCATAAACACATCATAAGCTTATATGTTATGAATAGATAGTTGATTATGATCAACGATTAATCTGTTGTGGTGTTGCTACTATCTTTATCACCAGATTGACGGTGGATTTTGTTATAAATCGTATAAGTTTATCGCCGAAAATAATAAAATTAGCCGCTTTATTGGTATGGGAAATATATATTTAATCTGCATTTTAATTTAATGAATTTAATAAGGTTATTATGGTAAAAGTGAATATATATCATTAGTTATCTAATAATTTAATAACTTGAAAAGTAGACCACGTTAAAAATAAATAAACCCTATGGATTTCAAGATGCGTCTCGGCGGCAAGGGAGCGAATCCCCGGGAGCATAGGTAACTATGTGACTGGGGTGAGTGAGTGCAGCCAACAAAGAGGCAACTTGAAAGATGACGGGTATAAACCGCCGTTAGGTTAATACCGCACCTTAATGGTGTGGTTGGGAAGGAGGTGAAAATCCTCCGCAGCCCCCGCTGCTGTGATGCTGACAACTCCGCTGATGCCACTGGTCGGAAAGACTGGGAAGGTTGCGGGGAAGGATGACGCTAAGCCAGAAGACCGACCTGACAGGCACGAGACATTAACTCCTTCGGTGGGAAGCGAGTTGTCATCCAAGTGGTGTGCGCAGTGTTGGCACGTCTTATGGGCGCTCCTTTTCCGATCGACATATCGGGAATTTTCTATGCAATGGTCAGGTAGGAAGGCATTTGTTATCGCGGGTACGGGTAGTGGCTGTGGTAAGACTACGGTTACTCTTGGCATTTTGCGGGCATTGATGTTGAGAGGGTTGACTGTCCAGCCGTTTAAAGTGGGGCCCGATTATCTGGACAGCGGCTGGCACAGCTCTGTGTGTGGCGTAGCATCGCGTAATCTTGATGCATTTATGCTGCCAACAGCAACGCTTAATGGTCTTTATAATCAGCATATGCGTCATGCTGATGTAGCGGTCATCGAAGGTGTGATGGGGTTGTATGATGGTTATGGTACCAACCCAAACTATTGCAGTAGCGCTGCAATGGCTAAGCAGTTGGGATGCCCGGTGATTTTGTTGGTAGACGGTAAGGCTGTATCGACTTCTGTTGCCGCAACGGTTCTGGGTTTTTGTCGTTTTGATCCCTCTCTAACGATTGCGGGCGTCATTGTTAACCGCGTCAATTCTGAAAATCATTTCGAACTTATTCGTCATGCGATTGAACATTATTGCGGTGTTCCTGTTCTAGGGCGTTTACCCGTGATGAAAGATGTGTCGTTACCGTCTCGTCATCTTGGCCTTATTCCTGCTCAAGAGCAGGTGGACAATGATGCTCGCTGGCAGCGGCTGGCTCAACAGGTGGAGGCGCATATCAATCTTGACCGTCTGTTGGCGCTTTGTGACTGTCCTGTTTTACCCCCAGGTGAGGCACCATCATTGCCTAATCCCGCACTGGCTGATGGCTTGACGCTAGCGTTGGCAGATGATGAGGCCTTTAATTTTTATTACCCCGATAATCTGGAGATGTTGGAACGGGTGGGGGTACGTATTCACCGTTTTAGTCCACTGCATGATCGCCGTTTACCCGATTGTCAGATGATTTATCTCGGTGGGGGCTACCCGGAAATCTATGCCGCTAAGTTGGCCGCCAATAGTGCCATGCGGGAAGCTTTACAGGATGCGCATTGTCGTCAAGTTCCCATTTATGCTGAATGCGGTGGCCTGATGTACCTTGGTAAATCGTTAACCGATGGCGAGGGGGCGAGCCACCAGATGGCCGGTATTCTGCCGGGGGAAAGCCATATGGGTACGCGGTTGATGCGCTTTGGTTACTGTCAGGCACAGGCCCGTTTTGACACTTTGCTGGCCGCAGAAGGTGAGATTTTGCGGGGCCACGAGTTTCATTATTCTGATTTTATCAGCTCAGTGCCCTCAGTCTTTGACTGTACTAAATGGCGTGACGGGATGGCAATACAGCAATGGGCCGGAGGCTATCAGGTACAGCAGACACTGGCTAGTTATCTTCATATCCATTTTGCTCAGCGCCCTAGTCTGCTTGATCGCTGGTTGAGGTCTGCAAGGAGGCTGTTGTGACACTTGCTGCCTGGTTTGCTGCTTTCTTGCTCGATAGCTGGTTAGGTGATCCGCCGCATTGGCCTCATCCGGTGCGTTGGATTGGTAAGCTGATCTCTCTGGTACAGCGGGCGGTTCGGCGCTGTTGTCACAGTGAACGTGCATTGAAAGTTGGTGGAGCAGGGCTATGGATAGTGGTTGTGGGGCTGACTTGGTTGGTGAGTTGGGGGTGTCTATGGCTGATGAACCTTATTCATCCTTGGGTCGGCTGGCTGGTTGAAGTGTGGATGATTTATACCCTGTTGGCTGGCCGTTGTCTGAGTGACGCCGCGCTAGAGGTACATGAGGTATTACAACAAGGCTCATTGGATGAGAGTCGTCAGCAATTGTCACGGATTGTTGGGCGCGATACTTCCCAACTAGATGCACCGCAAATCACCCGCGCGGTGGTGGAGACGGTGGCGGAAAACAGCGTTGATGGGGTTATTGCTCCACTGTTTTTTCTAATGATTGGTGGTGCGCCGTTGGCAATGGCTTATAAAGCGGTTAACACCCTTGATTCAATGGTGGGGTACAAAACGCCGGAATACCGCGCCATTGGGTATGTTTCCGCTCGCATGGATGATCTGGCGAATTGGTTACCGGCGCGGTTGAGTTGGCTGTTATTGAGTGCTGCAGCCTGGTTCATCCGGCTTGATTTTCGTCAGGCTCTGCGTATTGGCTGGCGTGATCGTTATCAGCATAGCAGTCCTAACTGTGGCTGGCCGGAAGCGACGGTTGCGGGAGCCTTGGGTATCCGCCTTGGTGGTTCAAATTGTTATTTTGGTGAACGAGTAGATAAACCTTGGATTGGTGATGAACGCCGTAAAATCGCGCTGATGGATATCCCGCGCAGTATCCATTTGATGATGATAGCTTCGCAACTGGCCTTACTGTTGTTTGCGCTGTTGCGTTTACTGTTGGTCGGAATGGCTTAGAAAAGGGCAACAATATGAACTACCTCCAGAAACCTCAGCAAATTGAACAGAATAGCTTTGCAATCATTGGCGATATTATTGCCAGTGAGCGCCCTGATTATCGTTTTGTTGATGAGATGCAAGAAGCGGTAATTAAACGGGTGATCCACACCACTGCAGATTTTGACTGGTTGGATATTTTATGGTTCTCGCCGGGTGTGCTGGCCCGCATGACAGAGGCATTGAGCCGGGGATGTACCTTGTATACCGATACTACGATGGCTCAGTCCGGTATCAACAAAGCACTGTTACATCAGATGGGGTGTGAATGCCGCTGCTATATCAGTGATCCGCGTGTAGTAGCGATGGCGAAAGCGCAGGGTATTACGCGTTCTATGGCCGCGGTAGATGTCGCATTGGCGGAAGAAGGCGACAAAATCTTCGTGTTTGGTAACGCCCCAACCGCGCTGTTCCGTTTGCTGGAAAGGCAGGCTTTGCCATTGGCGGTGGTTGGGGTGCCTGTTGGTTTTGTCGGTGCGGCGGAATCGAAAGCCGCTTTGATGCAAAGTGAACTGCCTTGTATCGCTGCCTCAGGTCGTAAAGGGGGAAGTAATATCGCGGCGGCGATTATCAATGCCATTCTGTACCGATTGCGGGAGGCACAATGAGTGACACCATGCAACTAGACAGCATCTGGCATAACGGTAAGCAGTATCGCAAAGGTTATACCACGGGTTCTTGTGCTACCGCTGCCGCCAAGGTTGCCGCATTAATGGTGCTGCGTCAGCAAGTTATTGATCATGTTTCTATTGTGACACCTTCTGGTGTGACATTACGCCTTAACGTTGAACAGCCACTGATTGAAGGCCAGCAGGCGACTGCTGCTATCCGTAAAGATGGTGGCGATGATGTAGATGCCACTCATGGCATGTTGATTTTTGCCCGCGTCACTTTATGTGATCACGGTGAGATCCATCTGCGTGGTGGGGAAGGTGTGGGTACGGTTACCCGCAAAGGTGTCGGATTAGCGGTAGGCAGCGCTGCGATTAATCGTACACCGCGTCAGACTATTGAGGCAGCGGTACGGGAGGCTATTGGTCCTTTACGGGGCGCGGAGGTGGAAATTTTCGCGCCGGAAGGTGAAGAGCGGGCAAAGAAAACTTACAACGGGCGCTTGGGGATACTTGGCGGCATTTCCATCATTGGTACTACCGGCATCGTCACGCCAATGTCGGAAGAGAGTTGGAAACGTTCGTTGGCGATAGAACTGGAAATGAAACGTTCGGCGGGTGCTGAAAAGGTCATTCTGGTACCGGGCAATCATGGTGAACGTTTTGTGCGTGAACAATTGGGGCTTGATGGTCAGCTAGTGGTAACCATGAGTAACTTCGTGGGTTACATGTTGCAGGAAGCGGTACGGCTTGGGTTCCGCCATATCATGTTGGTGGGACACCCCGGCAAGTTGGTGAAAGTGGCCGCAGGAATTTTCCATACCCACAGTCATATTGCTGATGGCCGTATGGAAACGTTGATTGCTTATCTGGCACTGATGGGGGCGTCGCAGGAACTGCTGTTAGAGGTGAGTCGTTGCGATACCACGGAAGCGGCAATGGAACTGATCACAGAACACGGCTTGCAAGAGGTTTATGACCGTATTGCCGAACGCATTTGTGAACGAATGAGTGAAATGTTGCGTTTTGCGGTTAACCCACCGCGCTGTGATGCCATCATGTTCTCCTTTGATAATCAAATACTTGGCACCAGTCGCCCATTAAATGACATTTTGGAGGCAATGCGATGATCACCGTAGTGGGAATTGGTCCCGGCGATACTGCGTATCTGATACCGCAGGCACAGCACTATATCACTGAGGCGGAGGTATTGGTTGGTGGTAGACGTCACCTGGAGATATTTAGCGGTGTCACCCACGAAACCCGCGTACTGGACGCTGATCTTGCCAGTTTGCTTGCTTGGCTACAGAGCAACAGTACACGCCGGATTGTGGTATTAGCGTCTGGTGACCCGTTGTTATATGGCATTGGCAAATTATTGTCTGAATATTTTACCGCAGATGATCTGCGCATCATTCCGGGTATCAGTTCAATTCAGTATTTGTGTGCCAAAGCTGCACTGGATATGAACGATATCTATCTGACCAGCAGTCACGGGCGTACCCCGGATTTTAGCTGGCTTCTGCAACACGACAAAGTAGGCATGGTAACTGATGGGCGCGTCGGCCCGCGGGCAATTGCGGAGGCCATTATTGAGCGTGGCCTGAGCCGTACATTGATTATTGGTGAAAACCTCTCTTTGCCTAATGAGCGTATTCACCGTCTGCGGCCGGAAGCGGTGGCGACTGACTATGACATGAATGTGGTGGTGATCCTAAATGAGAGATGATGAATTTTTACGCGGACAGAAAGTGCCGATGACCAAAGAACCCGTACGTGCATTGGCGCTGGAGCGGCTGGAACTGAATGATGCTAGCCAATTGATTGATGTGGGGGCGGGTACGGGCAGTGTGGCATTGGAGGCGGCGTTACGCTTCCCGGCGTTAACCGTTACTGCCATTGAACGTAACCCGGCGGCACTGGCCTTGATTGAGGAGAATCGTCAACGACTAGGTTGTCATAATGTGGAGATTATTGCAGGAGAAGCTCCGTTAGCATCGGATGTGATGGCGGATGCCGTATTTATTGGTGGCAGTGGCGGGCAATTGACCGCTTTGATCGATTGGGCACTGGATCACATGTACCCCGGTGGCCGCTTGGTACTGACTTTCATTTTGTTGAATAACCTAAATGATGCACTGGAACATTTGCGGACCTGTCAGATCAGTAATTTGGAGTGTATACAGCTACAAGCATCTACTCTGGCGTCCCTTGGTAATGGTCACTATTTCAAACCGAATAATCCGACTTATCTAATTTCCTGTTACAAGGAGAAGATCGATGTCTGAATATTTTGATCCTCGAAAAGTGTGGTTTGTCGGGGCCGGACCGGGTGATAAGGAGTTGATCACCTTAAAAGGTTACCGTTTGCTGCAACAGGCACAGGTGGTGATTTATGCCGGTTCGCTGATTAATACCGAACTGTTGGATTATTGCCCGCCAGAGGCTGAGTGTCATGACAGCGCCGGCCTGACGTTGGAACAGATTGTTGCACTGATGGTCGATGGTGTACGTGCGGGTAAACTGGTAGTGCGACTGCAAACCGGCGATCTCTCGTTGTACGGTTCCATACGCGAACAAGGGGAAGCTTTGACCGATGCGGGCATTAGTTTTGTCTCAATACCGGGTGTCAGTGCTTTTCTTGGGGCAGCAGCGCAATTAGGGGTGGAGTACACCGTACCGGAAGTGGCGCAAAGCTTGATCATTACCCGAATTGAAGGGCGCACACCGGTGCCGCCGCTCGAACAGTTAGAATCCTTCGCTGCTCATCAAACGTCAATGGCGATTTATCTTTCTGTACAGAAGATGAGGCATGTGGCCGCGCGTCTTCAAGCCGGCGGCTATCCGGCAACGACGCCGGTCGCGGTGGTATACAAAGCGACCTGGGATGAAAGCCTAACTGTGCGCGGGACGTTGGCGGATATCGCTGAAAAAGTACAGGCTGCGGGTATTCGTAAAACCGCTTTGATTTTGGTCGGTGCTTTTTTGGGAGAGGAGTACCACTATTCCAAGCTTTATGATGCGGGGTTTAGCCATGAATATCGCCGGGCATGAGTCGATTGCGGTGTTCTGTCTGACTCCGGGAGGGGTCAGACTGGTACGTCGGTTGAAAACTCATCTTCCTCTGACCTGTTTTACCAGCGAAAAGTTGTTGGAGCCGGGGTTTACGCCTTTTAATGGCAGCTTTGGCGACACGTTGCGCGAGGCATTTAAACACTATTCAGCGTTGGTAGTAGTAGCGGCGCTTGGCATCACGGTGCGCATGCTTGCGCCACTGATAAACGACAAAATGCATGATCCCGCCGTAGTGGTGATTGATGAAGGTGGTCAGCATGTTATCAGCTTGTTATCCGGTCATGTGGGTGGCGCTAATGCATTGACTCACCATTTGGCGGAGTTATTAGGCGCTGATCCGGTGATTACAACCGCCACGGATGTTAACGGGATGGCGGCGCTGGACACCCTTGCCACTCAATTAGATGCCGATATGCAGGATTTTCGCCACGTGGTGAAGGTGATAAATCAAATGCTGGTCAGTGGTCAGAAAGTAGGGCTGTGGTGGGATGAGCGACTACTTAGTGAACGCGAGCGGTGTGATACCCGGGGTTTTGTCCCGGTAGCGTGTCTGGATACATTACCAGCGCTGGATGCGCTGGTGTGTATCACATTGCGAGATTCATTGCCGGAATTGTCTCTACCGGTTTACAAACTGGTGCCGAAGCGTGTTGTGGCCGGGATCGGTTGTCGCCGGGATACGCCATTGCAAACAGTGATTGAGCTATTGCAGCAGCAGATGGTGGAAAACCATTTCGATCTGATGGCGTTACGTGCCATCGGCAGTGTTGTGATTAAAAAGGATGAACCGGCGCTCAATCAGCTTGCACAGCGTTGGCGTGTACCGTTTGAGTTGTTCAGTGTTAATGAGTTAAGTCTTCATGAACAACGTTTTCCTGCTTCCGATTTTGTCCGCCAGACGGTAGGGGTTGGTAGTGTTTCACAACCCGTCGCCTGGTTGATGAGCGAAGGAAAATTGGTTGGTCGGACCTTGCGTCAGCAGGGCGTCACTATCACTTTGGGGGTATCACAATCATGTTAACAGTAATCGGTATTGGGCCAGGCAATGAATCCATGATGACACAGGAGGCCATTGAGGCGATCCGCGAAGCTGAAATTATTGTCGGCTATAAAACCTACACCCATTTAGTTAAGTATCTGACGATGGATAAAGAAGTGATTAAGACCGGTATGTGCAAGGAGATTGAACGCTGCCAGAAGGCGATCGATTTGGCACTGTCCGGCCGTAAAGTCGCTTTGATCAGCAGCGGTGATGCGGGAATCTATGGCATGGCGGGTTTAGTGCTGGAATTGGTTTGCCAGCAACAGTGTGATCTTGAAGTTAAGTTGGTCGCCGGGATCACCGCCAGTATTGCTGCTGCGTCGTTGTTGGGCGCACCGTTGATGCACGATTTTTGTCATATCAGTTTAAGTGATCTGTTAACGCCGTGGCCGATGATTGAAAAACGTATTATTGCCGCCGCACAAGCCGATTTTGTTATTTGTTTTTATAACCCACGTAGTCGTGGCCGGGAAGGGCATCTTGCCAAAGCGTTTGAACTTATGCGGCCGTGGAAAGCGGCGCAAACACCGGTTGGCGTAGTAAAAGCGGCGGGACGTAAAAAACAGGATAAATGGATTACCACGTTTGGCGAAATGGATTTCTCCCCGGTGGATATGACCAGTCTGGTAATCGTTGGCAATCAAACGACCTATTGCCGTGATGGATTGATGATCACGCCACGGGGGTATGAATTATGAGCCATCCGGCTATCCATGTTTTTGGCGGTACCAGCGATGCCCGGTTGCTCTGTCAGGCACTAGACGCAGCAGGAGCACGTTATCGTCTCTCTGTTGCTACTGATGCAGGGAAACAACTGGCGGGTGATATTCAGGGAGAGGTAGTGGTGGGGCGAATGGATGCCGAGGCGATGGTGGATTACTTTGATCAGCATAAGGTACGTTGGGTGATTGATGCTTCTCATCCTTATGCAGATGCACTAAGCCAAAATGTGCTCACAGCTTGTCGTCGTTTATCACTGCGGCTTACTCGTTATCAGCGTCCCAGTGAGATTGACTTACTGAGCCATCCATTGTTGCACAAAGTAAATAGTATCGAGGCGGCTTGCGACGTTGCCCGGACACTAGGGCAACGGATCTTGCTCACCACTGGCAGTAAGCAATTGGAGCTGTATCAGCGTTTACTACCGGGAAAAACGTTGTTGGTGCGGGTATTGCCGACCGCCGAGGTATTGATTCAGTGTGAAGCGTTAGGATTGGGGGTCGATCATATTATCGCGTTGCGTGGGCCATTTACGGCTGAATTCAATCATGCAGTGTATGAATTTTGTCACCCTGATGTGGTGATCACAAAAGAGTCTGGGGCCGAGGGGGGATATCAACAGAAAGTGGCTCCCTGTCTGGCACTCAATATTCCCTGTATTGTGGTGTGCCGTCCTACACAGACTTTACAGGGAGATGACGGAGAGCAGATTAGTTCGCTGGATGAGTTTGTCCAACACCTCGCCAATTGGCAGGAATAATGAGGGCAATAAAATGAAAAAAGCATTATTAATCATCAGCTTTGGTACCAGCTATCATCAAACCCGACAAAAGAATATTGATGTCTGTGAACAACAACTGGCAGCAGCTTACCGTGATCGCGATCTATATCGTGCATTCACCTCAGAGATGATCATCCGTAAATTAAAAAAACGTGATGGTTTACAGGTAGATAACCCACGTCAGGCGTTGGAGCGTTTGGTCAATGAGGGGTATCAGGATGTGGCTATTCAATCCCTCCATGTCATCAACGGTGATGAATATGAAAAGATTGTCAGTGAAGTGCGTACCTTTAGTGATCATTTCCAACGATTAGTAGTAGGCACACCGCTGCTTAACAGTTTTGCCGATTATCAACAACTGCTTATTGCCCTGAAAAGTCAGATGCCGCTATTAGCCGAGGATGAGCGGGTGGTGTTTATGGGACATGGTGCAACCCATCATGCCTTTTCTGCTTACGCGTGTCTTGATCACCTGATGAATTCACATAATTTCCCGGCGTTGGTTGGCGCGGTGGAGAGCTACCCGGAAATCGATAATATCATTATCCGCTTGCGGCGACAGGCGGTGCGTAAAGTACATTTGATGCCATTAATGATGGTGGCTGGCGATCATGCGATTAACGATATGGCATCGGATGAGCCGGATTCGTGGCGTTCTCAATTAGAAGCGGTTGGGATCAAAACGCAATCTTGGTTACAGGGATTAGGTGAAAATCCATTAATTCGCCAGATGTTCGTTCAACACTTGACAGACGCATTACAGGCAGATCAGCGGGAGGTGGTGTGATGAATGGAAAACTTTATGCTATAGGTGTTGGTCCGGGAGCGAGTGACTTGGTGACCGTGCGTGCAGCGCGAATACTCGCTGGCCTTGATGTGCTTTATGCCCCTGCCGGGCGTAAAGGAGGAGATAGTCTGGCGCTCTCCATCGTGCGTGAATACCTGCTACCTCACACGGAAATTCGTACCTGCCATTTTCCGATGAACAGTAATGGCGAAGAGAAACAGGCGGTATGGGATGAAGTCGCGCAACAGTTACAAGATGAAGTAGCGCAAGGGCGGCAAGTGGGTTTTATCACGTTGGGTGATGCCATGTTGTTTAGTACGTGGGTCTTTTTGCTGGCGCGAATTGGTCAGCAAGAGTGGTTGGAAATTGTCCCGGGTATCACCTCTTTTGCCGCGATTGCCGCACGTACCGTATTACCACTGGCGATGGAACAGCAATCAATGGCGATAATGTCTTGCACTGCGCCGGAAGCTGAGCTGGAACAGGCGCTGCAAACGCATGATTGCGTGGTGCTAATGAAAGTTTATAACCGTTTTGCCACCGTGAGTACATTGTTGGCGCGCCTGAATTTATTTGAACATGCCCTATTAATGGCGGATGCTACATTGCCAAGTGAGCAGTGCTGGCGCCGTTTGGATCAGGTGGACGTCGATCAGAAATTACCTTATTTCTCCACCATTTTGGTGAATAAACAGTGGCATACTGAGAAATAAGTGCTTGAAAGGTAGCTAAAGCTGCATGGCGAATGGAATCGCGGTTGTAAAAACTGAGGAGCAGCTTTTTGCTCTGCTACACCAATATAAAGGAGATAGCATGATGGGCTTGTCTTTAATGTTGCAGGGTACAGCATCCGATGTTGGGAAAAGTGTACTGGTTGCAGGATTGTGCCGTATCTTTGTTCAGGATGGTTATCGCTGTGCGCCGTTTAAATCACAGAATATGGCGTTGAATTCTGGTATCACTAGTAACGGTGAAGAGATGGGCAGGGCGCAGATTTTTCAGGCAGAGGCGGCGGGTATCGAGCCTGATGTGCGGATGAACCCGGTATTGCTTAAACCCACCAGTGAGCGTAAGGCGCAAGTTGTGTTGATGGGAAAAGTAGCCTGTAGCATGAATGCGGTGGAATATCACCAATACAAGCCCAGTTTACAGCAGCAAATTTGTGAGGTTTTTCACAGTCTGGCGAGTGAATATGACGTCATTGTGCTGGAAGGGGCTGGCAGTCCGGCGGAGATTAACCTGCGAGATCGAGATATTGTTAACATGGGAATGGCGGAGATGGTGGATGCCCCTGTGTTGTTGGTCGCGGATATCGATCGCGGCGGCGTATTTGCGGCCATCTATGGCACATTGGCACTGTTGCGCCCGGAGGAGAAAGCGCGGGTAAAAGGGGTGATCATCAATAAATTCCGAGGTGATGTCAGCCTGCTCCAGCCGGGTATTGAACAGATTGAAGCTTTAATTGGAGTGCCTGTATTGGGTGTCATGCCTTGGTTGAATATTGATCTGGAAGATGAAGACGGCGTAGCGCTACAAACGGGCAAATATGATGGCGCAACAGAAAAAGCGCTGGATATTGCGGTGATTCGTTTGCCTCATATTGCTAATTTTACTGACTTTAACGCGCTGGTGGTGCAACCGGATGTTCGCTTGCGTTATGTGACTCAACCATCCGCGTTGCAGCCGTCGGATCTGATTATCTTGCCCGGTAGCAAAAACACATTGGGAGATTTGCAATGGCTGAGACAGAACGGGTTAGCGGATGCCTTGTTGACGGCACATCAGGCTGGTGTTCCTGTTATCGGTATCTGCGGTGGTTATCAAATGCTGGGGAAACGGATCATTGATGGGGTGGAATCGGGCATTGAACAGATGGATGGCCTTGGACTGCTGGATATGGAAACCCGCTTTGCCGATGAAAAAGTGACAACCAGAGTAAATGGTAAGTGCTTGTCGGCATTGCCGGGCCTGCTATCAGACTGCATTGAGCAGCCTATTCGGGGTTATGAAATTCATATGGGCAATTCGTTATTAGGGGCGGATGCAATACCGTTTGCCTGTATTACTGAGTGTAACGGCCGGTTGGGTAGCTGGTGCGATGGTGCGATTAATCGAGAGGGTAGCGTGATGGGCAGTTATATTCATGGCTTATTTGATAGCGCTAATTTTACCCGCGCTCTACTTAATGCTCTGCGTCAGCGCAAAGGATTGGCGGCTTATCAAGGGGAAACACTGGATTATACCCACTACAAACAGACGCAGTTTGACCTGCTGGCGAAAGCCATGCGTGAACATCTGGATATAGAACGGATTTATCAGTGCATGAAAACCCATCGACAAGGTTCGGCTCCGTGATCTTAATCACTGGGGGGGCTAGAAGTGGTAAAAGTGCGCTGGCAGAGAGGCTGGTGGCACAAGCGAGTGAACAGGTATTGTATATTGCGACTGCTGTAGTGACAGACAGTGAAATGGCTGAACGTATACAACTGCACCGCGAAAATCGGCCGGCTCATTGGCGTACATGGGAAGGCTATCGCGATCTCGGTGCAGTTATCACGACGCAAACCCGGCCGGGAGAAGCGGTTATCTTGGAATGTATCACCACCTTAATTACCAACCTATTATTTGAGCAAGCTGGAGAGACGCCACCTGAACACATGGACTTTGCTGTATTGGAGGTGGGAATTCAGCAGCAAATTAGCGATCTGTTAGCGGCTTGTACTTGCATGACTTCCCCGATATATCTGGTCACTAACGAATTAGGCATGGGCATTGTGCCGGAGAACCGTCTGGCCCGCCATTTCCGCGATATTGCCGGAAGGGTTAACCAGCGGCTGGCGGCGGCTGCCAGTGAAGTATTTTTGATGGTATCGGGAATTGAGGTAAAAATTAAATGAATCTGCGCTTGTTTCTTGCCACCTTACAATTTATGACTCGCATCCCGGTACCATCGCGCTGGACACGGGGATTAGAAATCGATCAGTACGTGCGTGGTATAGCGAGTTTCCCATTGGTTGGATTGATTGTCGGTATGCTTTCGGCGGTGGTTTTTACCTTGCTGGCGCCTTGGTGTGGCGCGCCCTTGGCGGCGCTGGGTTACGTATTAGCGCTGGCGCTATTAACCGGGGCTCTTCATCTTGATGGTTTAGCGGATACCTGTGATGGCGTGTTTTCTGCCCGTAAGCGGGAAAGAATGTTAGAGATTATGCGTGATAGCCGTTTGGGAACAAATGGTGGGTTGGCATTGATCTTGCTTATTTTGGCGAAAGTGCTGGTGGTAAGCGAATTATCTTTGCGTGGTGCTCCTATGTTAATGGCTTTGACTGCCGCATCTATTGCGGGTAGGAGTGCGATTATCTTGTTAATGTACCGCCAGCGTTGTGCTCGTGAAGGAATTGGGTTGGGGAATCTCTATATCGGTCGGGTTAATGGTTATCAGACACTGTTGACATTGTTAGGTGGGGCAATGTTGATTGCTCTACTGATGCGCTGGTTTGGTGTGTTGGCATTGGCGATTACGTTGTTGGTTATCGGGTTGCTGGCGGTGTATCTGCATCGACGATTAGGCGGTCAGACCGGTGATACCCTTGGAGCGTCAGTGGAAGTTGGGGAGTTGGTGTTTTTACTGGCGTTACTGTGAGTAACTTCCTAACAGAATGTCCAACTCCCTATTCTTACGCCAATCATTAGCTGGCTGAAAGAATAACAGTAATAGGTGCGTAATGCTTACGGGCGGAAATCTGGCGACTTTCCCAGCGATCATGAGCTGCTTGGAGGTTAATCCAAAAATCCTCGTCCGTTTCAAATAAACCGGCTAATTGTGTGGCCTCTTCGACGGACAGGCGCCGGGAATTATTCACAATCTGACCGATAACTTTACGAGAAACACCCATCGCATTTGCCAACTGCTGTTGAGTTATTTTCAAGGGTTTCAAAAACTCTTCAGTCAACATCTCGCCTACAGTAGTAGGTTCTGCTGTTCTGGTATCCATAAAGTTTCCTGTGAAATCCAAGAGGAATAATAAAACCGTATTTACTTCACGTTTTCTGCCTTTCTTCTTTTTTGTCAGTATCAATCTTTGCTCATTGGCTTGTTGTTGGAGGTTCTGACCGTTTGATCTGTAACCTCCGCATATGCTGAAAGCGTTAGCTTTGAGTGGTATGGCAGGCAGAAAACAACAAGGCAATCGGGCATTTTTATAACAATAGGTTTAGGTCTTTTAGCTGGCATAGTTTATTCTTCCCAAGTCCTTATCCGAATTTCGTCGTACTTTAAGGTCTCCAGGTGGAGGCTTCAACATGAGGATGATCTCCTATGGGAGTCTTGTCAAACAGTTATGCGGAAAAACTTAAACTCATTAGAAAAGCAGAGGGGCTAACGCAAGTCGCATTTGCAAAAGAATTAGGATTGGGTTTGCGTACTGTAAAAAATTATGAAACGGGGCATAAAGATATACATACGTTGGGGGTGTGGTGGGTTCCCCTTTGTTTATAAGTTAAGAAACTCATTAAACGAAAACATTTATGATAGTGATTAAATGAAAGACAAAAACAAACTTATTAAGAAGTTGGAAACAATAAATGCTGATACTTTCTTCAAGTTCTTGGACGCGAAGAAAGTAACTCGAATATGCCCGATGTGCCACAGTATTGGTGAGCAAGTTATTGCTGAGACAAGCAAAGCTGTGGTTGCTGACTTGCTTCATGGGCAATCGGTTAGCAAAACATTTGTTACTTTTTTTAGACACGCACCAGAACAACCTACCGACAGTGATGCTAATTATTATTATAAACTCAGTTGTGATAATTGTGGCTATATTACCACTCATGAGGTCAGATCTGTGCTTCATTGGTTGAGTCAGCAAGAGAAAGGATCACATGATGAGTAATATATCTTATATGAATAGTACTAAACGTAAAGGGGGTGATGATATGGATACTACCCGTAATGATGGCGGTGATGGTGGCAGTTTAGAGCCAAGAGTGGCGCGTCTTGAATCAGATGTCATGCAAATAAAGATAGAGTTAACCAAGCTAACAACTCGATCTGAAGAGTTTGCGACAAAAGGCGATCTACATAAAGAAATCAGTGCACAGACGAAGTGGTTAGCTGCAACCATAATTGGTACCGCTGGGTTGGCATTAGCTGTGGCTCGTTATTTGTTTGGGTGAAATTTTTGGTAGGTATTTTGTGAGTGTATCCAAACTGGGTAGCGGGCAGTACCTTGCTGATGTTCGCCCGCAAGGGCAAGCATATTCGTAAGCGCTTCGGCACAAAGTCCGAAGTGCAACATATGAACGTTGGGTAATCGCTACCCAAAACGGTATTAAATCAATGATTCCCAATCTAGCAAAAAGGCTGGCGGGACATGTACTACGATACACATTCGCAAGTCATTTTATGATGAATGGGGGTAACATGCTAAAAAACGAGTCTGAATCTACGTGTTTCTGAATTAACCGCTCTTAAACACATCTGAGGTTGAGTAACGACGATGCGACTATTTTTGGTTCGGCACGGTCAAACAGAAGCGAATCTGAGCGGTGTTTTCTGTGGTATGACGGATGTGGAGTTGACTGAAACGGGAATCAATCAGGCTCGGAAAGTTGCTCACTATCTATCGGCAGTGACATTTTTACAAGCGATAAGCAGCACGTTACGGCGGGCGCGCCATACTGCGGAGATTATTCTGGCCGATCATTCGCTATCAGCTAGCATTGATGCTCAACTCAATGAGATGCATTTCGGCGCATGGGAAATGCGCCATCACCGTGATTTACAACATGAAGACGCTCAAGCTTGGGCTGCCTGGTTAGCAGATTGGCAACAGGTATCCCCGACCGGGGGTGAAACTTTTCCGACATTTGCGGCCCGGATAGAACATGTGGTTCAGCAACTGCTGATACAAGAAAGTCAGGATAATCTGTTATTAGTCGCGCATCAGGGGGTATTGGGCTTGTTACTGGCGCGTCTGCTGGCTATGCCGCCTGCTGCTATGTGGCATTTTCATTTTGAACAGGGAGCATACAGTGTCGTGGAAATCCAACATGGATTTACGACATTGCGCACATTTAATAGCCGGACTGACTGGCTGCCTGAGATACGGAAATAACACCATGCAAACATTGTCATCGATCATCAATACTATTGTGCCATTGGATAACGTTGCGATGGCGCGTACTGCTACCCGATTGGATGGGCTGGTTAAACCGACAGGTAGTTTCGGACGTCTGGAACATCTGGCGATTCAGCTTGCCGGAATGTGGGGACTATCGGGCCATCATATTGATCGTAAACAGATTATTGTGATGGTTGCTGATCATGGGGTTTATGACGAAGGCGTGACCATATCGCCTAAGTCAGCGACGGCTATTCATGCGCAGAATATGATGAAAGGGTGCACCGGTGTTTGCGTGCTGGCGGCAAATACGGGTGCTGATGTGAAAGTTGTGGACGTAGGCATTGATAGTGATCCGTTGCCGGGATTAGTGAACATGAAGATGGGGCGTGGCAGTGGCAACATTGCTCAAGGGCCGGCGATGAGCCGTCAGCAAGCAGAAGATCTATTGCTGGCAAGCGCACACCTGACGCTGGAACAGGCTGCAAATGGCGTGAAACTGTTTGGTGTGGGCGAATTGGGCATGGCGAATACCACACCGGCGGCGGCTGTGGTCAGTGTTTTTACCGACAACCATCCACAACAGATCGTAGGCATTGGAGCTAACTTCCCCAGAGAACGCCTGCATCACAAAGTGGCGGTTGTGCAACAAGCGATTGAAATCAATCGACCTGATGTCAGAGATGGCATTGATGTGTTGGCGAAAGTCGGTGGTTATGATTTGGTGGGGATGGTGGGCGTAATGCTTGGCGCGGCCTCTGCCGGGCTGCCGGTGATTCTGGATGGATTCCCTTCTTACGCGGCGGCGTTGGCTGCTTGTCGAATTGCTCCTGATGTGCGTCATTATCTGATCCCTTCGCATTTATCGGCGGAGAAAGGATCAATCATTGCGTTGCAACACTTGCACTTGGAGCCTTATCTACATTTGGACATGCGTTTGGGGGAAGGCAGCGGTGCTGCGTTGGCTATGCATCTGGTGGATGCGGCTTGTGCTATGTATAACAATATGGGGCTACTTGCTGAAAGTAATATTGTGTTACCGTTTTAATTGTCAGGACAATTTAATAACCAGCATTAATAAGAAAATAAAAGAGTTTGTTGCTGGCAGGTTTGAAATGCTGTCAATTCCACTGTTTCATTGAATGATGACTTATATACGATGAATTCGTATATCGTATTCCTTTTACTTCACTGATAAATTTCAGTGTTTAACTGTTCATGGAAAATGTTAAGTTAAATTTCACAAGTAAAATCACTTGTTATATATGCCGCCAAATAACAGTAATAATAAGGAAGAGATAAAATGTCATCAAAACTTATATATATAAATCCTAATCAATCCTTTGAGATTTTTAAGCATGGAAATATAATATTTCCCAATCACTACCCTGAAGCAATTATAAAAAACAACAGCTCGGCACCTATTAGGGCGATAAATTACTGGGCTCCTCCAATTGGAGATTATAATCAATATGGCTATATTGATGTCTACCCCGGTGAGACGAAAACATTTCTCGCACCTGTTAACGCTGTTTATTTCTATAAAATTATAGTCACCAATCTCAGCACTATTTACAACGCAGAAATTGAAGTTACATCGCAGTTTTGGAATTGGTAATTGAACTTTTATGGTCATATTTTAAGAATTTAATTATCTAGCAAACCGATAAGGAGGCAGGTTTTAACCTGCCATCCTTTATTTGATATTAAATTTCACTCTTTTTGGGTTGGCTATTCTATTAAACAATAACTTTAAGTGTTTCCAGTAAATATATCTCGTGATATTTAGTTGTTAATGGCTTTTATTATAATTAGTCGTTTTGGGTTTCAAGGTTGATTTAAGTGGAATATTTATAGCAATTAAATTCTATTTCTAACACCAAAGGATTAATGAAATTTTTCTTGTCATGAGGTTTATCACACTCTTTGGAAATGAAACCAACACCTATATTACATTTCTTATCAATATACTATATATTCATATTTTTGAATGTTAACTAATTGATGATTTTTTATGGCAAATATAATCTATTTGGAAATTAAGGGTGATAAGCAAGGTTTAATATCACAAGGGTGTTCAACGGTTGATTCTATTGGTAACACATGTCAGCTTGGTCATGAAGACCATATATTTGTTTATGAATTGACTTCCAATATAACCAGAGGTCAACATGTTAACCATCAACCGGTTGAGATAAGAAAACCAATAGATAAGTCTTCTCCTCTTTTGGGATTAGCCATAACCAATAAAGAATCGCTGCAATGTATTTTTTATTTTTACAGAACGTCAACTAAAGGTGGTTTAGAACTCTATTATAAGATAAAACTCACTGGCGCGTATATATGTGGATTGAATGGCTTTTATCCAAATTCATCTACGCATAATGAATGCCAGCCACAGGAAAGTTTATCTTTGATGTATAAATCAATAACGTGGGAACATGTGATGTCTGGCACCAGTGCATATAGCATATGGGAAGACAACGTTTATTGAGGCTTTTATGAAAGGGATATCTCATCTTTCTTATGATTTAAATAATTACGCTTCGTCATTGAAGCGTAAAGCACACTTGGCTGCCAGCTTTTTTATAGAAGATAGCCAGTTGAGAATGTCATATTTAAAAGAAATTGATGACTTTGTTAATATAAAAACACGTGAGTTCAAAAATACCTTTGATGTAAGTGAAAAAAAGAGATTGGTTTATGAAGTAAAAGATGAATATGAAATAACGGAAAAAGAATATCAGGCTTTAAGGCGTAAGGATTATACCAAATATATTGTAACCGATATATTTTAAGATCACGGTGTGGTTAAATACGCAAAAATAGGCGGTGGGGTTGTTGCTGGTATTGTTCAGTCATCTGCTGGTATTGCAATTTTTAATTCAAGTAAATTGCTAAAATCTAAAAAGGTTAAGTCTATGGGGGTTGTTTTGTTGGCACATGGGATTAATAATGCTTATGAATCTATTACTCCGATTCTTTATGAGAATCAAGATATAGGCATATCTCTCATGTTTTAGGTTATGGTGATGATGTAGCTGATGTTGCTTATAGTTCGGTTGATTTAATGGCAAGTTTATATGGAACGTATGGAATGCTCAAGCTTAAACCGGGAACGGGGAAATTGTTCAGATATATTAATTCGGATTTTACTAGAAAATGGCGGTTAACACCAAATCCTATTTTAACCATTCAAATATCTGGTAGTATATATAAAGTCAAACTTTTAGTAGAGGACATATATAAGCTTTATGATGATTGAAATCTGTTTTTTATTTTAAAAATAATATAGAGTGTTGTTAACTTTAATCCTGTGATAGGATTACAGCTAACGGAAAGGCTATAATAGATTGAGAATGAGGTAAAAAAGAGTAAGTAAATAAATGACATTAATGAAATACTATATTCCTTTTCACTGAAAAGCATACCTGATATTATAAATAAACAAACTGAAGTTAAAAGTATTAATGGTGTGGCGACTTCTTCAGCTATAAATAACAGATAATGACAAAAACAATCTGTTTTGCTTTGGTATTTATGATAAATATCAGGATCATCTTTGTGTAGAATAATAAAGCTTCTCTTTATCTTAAGTAATTCTTTTAAGGTGAATCCGCTATTTAATATTAATTTTCTCAAGTCGGTTAGGTTCATTTATTTAGTCTCGATTTATTTTATTATATGGTTATTTTTATCATGTTTTATTGATGAATTTAAGAGTTGGGCTTGTTTTTATTTTAAAACGAATATAGAAAATTAACAATTTTGAACCTGTGATTAAATTACAGCTAACTGAGAGGCTGTAATAAATAAAAGCAGAAATGGCAAAAAATAAATAAATAGATGACATTAATGGAATTCCATATGCCATATCACTGAAAAACATACCTGATATTATAAATAAACAAACTGAAGTAGAAAATGTTAATGGTAAAGAGACTTCATCAGCTATAAATAACAGATAATGACAAAAACAATCTGTTCTGCTTTGGTATTTATGATAAATACCAGGGGCATCTTTGTGTAGAATAATAAAGCTTCTCTTTATCTTAAGCAATTCTTTTAAGGTGAATCCACTATTTAATATTAATTTTCTTAAGTCAATTAAATCCATTTTTTTAAACTCGTTTTTTAATTATATAAATTTTTTACCGTAACATGCTTATTTCTTATAGCTGTTTGAGTTGTTCTTTTATTTTGAGGCGAATATAGAAAATGACTAATTTTACACATGTGCAAAAATTATAACGATAGCGGTGATAAAAAGATTTATAGCATATGCATATAATGGTTGAAATGATATAAAGAATCGATACTAATGATAAATAGGATACTGTATTTTCGTTGTGAAGGAAAATTTCCATTATTATGATGCCTATATACATGAGAGAAAAAAATAACACTGGATCGCCGGCATCTTCAGCAAGCACTATTATAACATTATAAATATTATCGCTTTTTGTATAATACTTTATTACATATCTTCTTTCGTCATCGTCAAGATTTTTAAAAGTCCTTTGCAACATAAGAAGCTCTTTAAATGTGAATCCACTACTGAGGGTTAATTTTCTTAATTTTTCCAAATCCATCTATTCAATCTCATAATATTTTGTTGATATAATGACTTATCATAACATAATTATGATTTTATTATACCTAATAAATGCTGATTTTAACCCTGTATTTTGCGGATTAGTTGGATTTCTGTATTAACACTTTTGTGAAAAATATTGGTTATAATATAAAAGTGAATAAGTTTTTAATAAAAACACGTAAAATATTGTGTTTTTTATGGATTAAAGATTTTTATTTTATTACTTGCTATACATTAAATTGTATAAAATTATTTACAGGAATAATATTTCTAATATTACTTAATGATTATTCTATTATATTTTTTTGATTTTTTTAACTTTAGCATGGTTGGAAAGTTATTTAAGTGGTGGTTAAATTATTCGATATTTCCTATAAATTTAATTCTTGTTTTACTGATTAATAATGTTTTTTTTACTAAATTATCTGGTAATAATGAAACTAAGATTACATTTTCTATTTTACAGTGAACTTATGAATGCCGTTTATATTGCTATTACTGAATGGATTTTGAGTAAATATAATTGGTAGAATAAGCAAGATTTCCGAGGCGCCAAATCTGATGCCTCTGTAAATTATACCAATCGTATCTGTAATTTTTTACCAACTTTAATCAGTCGAGCACTAGTTGATTTACCCGGCAATCATATAAAGCCGCTAATTTTTCAATCGTTGCTTTGCGTGGGCGATCTGATTTCTCAAACTGAGAAACAGCAGCTTGTTTTATACCCAGTTTTTCCGCTACCTCAGCTTGTGATAGTCCACGATAAATGCGCCAAGCGGCTTGTAGTGAAACTTCATCGTCTACCATGATAGAAACTGACTTCATGAGGAATAGTTTCATCGTCATTTGGCCCCGCTGTATAGGGAATAATTTGATAATCTTTATCATGATCCGCATCCGCGGCTGCCAACAGTCTTTCGTACTCGTCCATTGGCAAAATAACGGCTTGTTTTTTGCCATGTTCGTCTGTAATAAATTGAATACTAGCCATATTCTTTTGCTCCGTATATTTACGTAGTCACGTAGCCCTTAGGGGTAAATGGTTAGATGGAAAAACTCACCTACTTGTTAATAGGTTTTTGTCTGGCGTCGCCTAATTTCCTGAATTTCTAGGATTTTAGGTTCTCCATCCAGTAATTTAAACAAAACCCGATAATCGCCAACTCTGAGTCTATATACCCGTTATCTTTCAAGTTGCCTCTTTGTTGGCTGCACTCACTCACCCCGGTCACATAGTTTGCTATGCTCCCGGGGATTCGCTCCCTTGCCGTCGCGATGCATCTTGAAATCCATAGGGTATATAGCATATTCATATTATTGTTGAAATGATATAGAAGAACGATACTAATGATAGAAAGGATTGCAAAATCCATTTATTTAATCTCATAATGTTTTCGTTGATATAATGACTTAGTGTAACATAACTATTTTTTTATTATACCTAATAAATGTATTCTTTAGATCTGTTTTTCAAAAGTTTGTTGTACTTAGTAATATGGTGATGTCCTTGTAAGAGAAATTAGAGGAAAAAGTGTTATCAGAATAGATAACGTGGAAAAAATATCTTATTTCAGTTGTTACGTATTACACGGTTGAATGACAAATTATATACAATGAATTCGTTGACTGTATTTTTTCACTGTGCTGACAAATTTCAACATTTAACTATTTGTGGAAAGTGTTAAGTTGAATTTTACAGGAAAAACTACCGGTTATATATGTTACTAAATAACAGAAATAATGAGGAAAAGAATAATGTCATTGAAAAAAACTATATCTATAGCTCCTCTTGGAACCGTTGAGATTTATAGTAATAGCAATATTGTAATGCCAAGTGCTGTCCCAACGGCAATTATAAAAAACAAGAGTATGGTACCAATTAGGGCTATCAATTACTGGGCTGGTTTGATTGGAGATTATCAGCAGTATAGTCATATTGATGTTCATCCTAGCGAACTTAAAATATTCGTAGGACCAAGTAGCCTTCTTTACCGCTATAAAATTGTAGTCTCCAATCTTAGCAATACCGAAAATGCAGAAATTGAATTTGTAATGGACCCTTTGTGGAAAAAAGATGGAATGCCATCAAAAATGGTATATATGACCTCTAACGAACCATTTGAAATTTATAGTAAGGGTAATGCAATATTCCCCACTGATTTCACTGACGCAATTATAAAAAATAATAGCTTGGCAAATATTAGGGCTGTAAATTTTTGGGCTGGTCCACTTGGGAATTATAATATGTATAGCTATGTTGATATTTACCCCGGTAAGACTGAAATACTTGCATCACCTCCTAATATTCTTAATTACTATAAAATTGTATTCACCAACATGAGTATCCTTGTTCAAAATGTAGAACTTGAAGTTATATCGCATTTATGGTTCGGCTATAATGAATAAATCAGGGGGCAGGTTCTGGCCTGCCATCCTATTTTTTATCTTTATATTGATGATTTTCTTAACGAGGTAAAAGGGGTATATACCCTATGGATTTCAAGATGCATCGCAACGGCAAGGGAATGAATCCCCGGGAGCATAGGTAACTATGTGACCGGGGTGAGCGAGTGCAGCCAACAAAGAGGTAACTTGAAAGATGACGGATATAGCTACCATTCCATCAACGACTAAGAGCAATGCCGGAAGCTTGCTGTTCCAGCATGTTTTTAGCTAAATCGACAATAATTGCCGCGGCTTCGATTGGTGGTGTGCCGCCATGATGAATATTAGAGATACAAGTGCGGTCAGCTTCAACCGTTTTTTCTACAGTCGGTTGGTAAACGGCATAGCAGGAGAGACTTTCCGATTGCCCTAATCCGGGGCGTTCTCCAATCAGTAAAACAACCACTTTAGCTTTTAGTAACTCGCCAATTTGATCTTCGATTTTGACGCGACCATAGCGCACAAAAAACGGTGTGCCGATGCACATTCCTGTTTGTTCCAACCCTTTTAACAGTGGTGGCACAAGATCTTCGTAGTTGGTGATAATGGCATCAGTAGACAAGCCATCGGAGATAACAACTTGTACATCAGGCGCTGTTTTACACTGTGTCAGTAAAGTTTCTACCGCATTCGCACTGAGTTTTCGCCCTAAATCCGGGCGAGTCAGATAGAGATTTTTGTCGCTGACTTGAGATTGCACTTCTAGCAATCCTTGTTTCTCTATCCATTCAACCGGGACTTCTTTTAACACCGTATCTTTAGAACGGGAGTGATCAGCCTGAAAACGCAGCAATGCCTGAGTACGTGGGCGTGGGCCGCTGCGGCCGGTACCGACTCTTGCTACAGTGCTGCGGCGTAATTCCTGTAATACTTCTATCCGGTTCGGGTTTTGGACACCGATCCATTGTTTGGCTTCTAAGGAGCCTAAATCCGGCGTACAGCTTTCAGTTTCGTTAGTGATTTCAGGGGATGCATGGGGTTTCAGGTTAGATACCCGCTTGCTTACATTCTCTTCAATTGTTTTTTGGTTCATGATGATTTATCTCAGCAAAGAATCAGAAAAAGAACGATGCATCGCCCGCACGTGATGTTAAGCGGCCATTTGCCATCAGCCCCATCTGTTCCAGCCAGCGTTCAAACTCCGGTGACGGGCGCAGATTGAGCAGATGGCGGATAGTGGCGGTATCGTGGAAAGCGGATGTCTGGTAATTGAGCATAATGTCATCACCGAGAGGCATTCCCATGATGAAATTACATCCTGCGGTTGCCAGCAGGATCATCAGGTTTTCATTCTGGTTTTGATCGGAATCTGCGTGGTTGGTATAGCAGCAGTCACATCCCATTGAAACGCCGCTGAGTTTTCCCATAAAGTGATCTTCTAATCCGGCACGGATAATCTGGCGATCATTGTAGAGGTATTCTGGCCCGATGAAACCGACAACAGTATTCACCAGAAATGGGTCATAGTGGCGCGCTAAACCGTAGTTTCGTGCCTCCATTGTCACTTGATCAGCGCCAAAGTGAGCACCGGCGGAGAGGGCGGAGCCTTGTCCGGTCTCAAGATAGAGACAGTTATCGCCAGCAAGACGGCAATATTCCGCGCCAACGGCACGGGCTTCATCTAACATAGCCAATTCTACGCCAAACTCTTTTAGCCCTTTTTCACTGCCGCAAATACTTTGGAAAATCAAACCACCCGGTGCACCACGCTTAATGGCTTCTATCTGGGTCGTGACATGGGCTAAGACACAGCCCTGTGTTGGGATGGAGAATTTGTCGATTACCTCATAGATGGTATCTAGTACGCGGGTGAGGTTTTCTACATCGTCGGTTACCGGGTTGACGCCGATGACTGCATCACCAACGCCAAATGATAGCCCTTCGTAAATCTGGGCCAGAATGCTTTGTACATCGTCGCGGGTATCGTTAGGTTGCAGCCGGGCGCTGAACGTTCCCGGCGTCCCAATGGTGGTGTTGGCTTTTTTGATCACGGGCATTTTTTTCGCGCCATAGATCAGGTCCGCATTGGAGCTGATTTTTGCCACGGCGGCAACGACTTCGGAGCTGATTCCTTTACGTAAAAAGGCGATATCATCCACGCTGGTATCATCGCTTAGTATGTATTCACGCAGTTCACCAATGCTCCAGTTTTTTATGCGGGCGTAGGCAATTTCATTAATGTCATCCTGAATAATGCGAGTCACGCAATCCTCTTCATAAGGAATGATCGGATTCATGCGAATATCCGCAATCGTCATTTCCGAGAGGATATGTTTAGCCGCTACGCGTTGTTGGGAACTTTCGGCAGCCACCCCGGCTAGCACATCCCCGGAACGCAATTCGTTAGCCATTGCCAGCACCTGTTTGACATCTTTAAACTGATAGGTCTTACCAAAAAGCTGAGTTTTCAATTTCATGTTTACGCTCTCTCAGGAAGGAAAAGCCAGTGATTTGATAGTGACGGGAACCACAGTGCCATTAAATAGTGGCGTGCCAATGTCGATATAATCCCCGGTGCGGGTGATAACTTCATCAATAACCGCCAGCGGCCGTTCTCCCATCAGAGGATGTAACAGCATACCCAATGCCTTACCAAAGTCTTGACCTGCAACGATGAGCAGCGGGTGAGAAGAGGGATAGCGTCTGGCAAAGTTCTGTAAAGCGGTAATGCATGTCTGCACGGCGGCATAATTCACCGGCAAGGCGTCGGGTAGGGCCAATGCATATAGATCCTGCTCGGCATTCAGATCCATTTGTGTGAGTGCATGTTGCCAGGCTTCTGCCAGTGATTCAGTGGCTTCTGTGTCAGGATGGACGACGGGAATATTGCGCAGTGGTAGCGATAGTGCATCGAGCCAGATAGTGCTGCCGGATAACGATAATGTATGAGCGCCGGCACCAATGACGGTAGCGCGCACGGTTTGTTTTGGCATTTGCAGCGGCAGTTTGGCGAAATCATTATCACGATGGATAGCTTGTGCCAGCAATGGCCCTAAATCGTGAAAACGGAATAGGTCATGATCCGATGTTTCACGATAACATTCTCCTACCCCGCCGGAGAGGGTGACGGCGTAGAGTTGATCACAGTTTGGCAGCGGCTCGGTCATCAGCAATTGTTGCGCCAGAGGTGTGAGTTGCCCGGTGACGACTTCCCATAACAATTGCGACATCCGCGTAGCAATTTGCTGTAATTGCGTGGCTGTCAGATGTTGAATATCTGTGTTTTCGCCAAACAGTGAATCAACGATGAGTGCTCCGGGCGGATGTGCCCGTAAAACGTTCCCTTGAAGATCGGTCTCCAATAAGCGGCCGCCGACATTTAAGCAAGCGGAGGCGATAAGTCGCCCGGCATCGAATAGCGCGTAGTTGGCTGTACCGCCGCCGATGTCAATATTGAGCACTCTGGTCATTTTCTGCTGTGAAAGAGCTTGAGCGCCGGAGCCCAAACCGGCAATCATCGATTCCAAATGGGGTCCCGCTGTTGCGACAACAAAATCCCCTAATTTTTGTGCCAGCGTCATAATTACAGGGCGTGCATTGCATGTTTTCGCGGTTTCACCGGTAATGATCACTGCACCGGAATCGACACTTTCCGGTGCGATGTTTGCCGCCTGATATTGTGCTTGGATCAGACTGAACAGTTCGTCTTCACGTAATTGTCCGGCAAAGTCTACAGGGGTAAATAATACCGGGCTTTGCCAGATAATCTCGCGGCTAACAAACTCGTAGCGTGGCACTTGTGATACCGTTGCACGGTTCACCAGTGACAGACGCGAAAAGATCACTTGTGTGGTGGTGGTGCCGATGTCAATACCGACACTAAATAACTCCTTGGCTTCCATCGCTACGCCTCTTGTCTGCAATAAGGCGTATGTTGGCATTTTTTTTTATTAATCAGTATTAAATATCAGCAATTTGGTTAGAAAGACAACTGTAATCACAGAAACATTAGGGATTATAATAAAAATGGCGTATACCCGTCATCTTTCAAGTTGCCTCTTTGTTGGCTGCACTCACTCACCCCGGTCACATAGTTATCTATGCTCCCGGGGATTCGCTCCCTTGCCGCCGCGATACATCTTGAAATCCATAGGGTATAGATACAAGATGCAGGGGTAAGTTACTAAGAGAAACAAGCAGATAAGGCTCCAAGATGTCAGGACAGATGGTTATCATCAATACATTAACAAAAATGAAGAATTATTGATCTTACACCAGATCGCGTTGCTGGCTATCGGTTATATATCTTCCAACAGACTTTCGTTACGGGGTGAGAAAAATGATGAATAGCGGAAAAGTTTGGTTGGTCGGTGCCGGTCCCGGCGATGCGGCGCTAATTACTGTTAGAGGATTACATTGTATCCGTCAGGCTGAGGCGCTGGTGTATGATCGATTAGTCAGCCCGGAGCTGTTATCCGAAGCACCTGATGATTGCAAAATGATTAATGTCGGCAAAACGCCGAACTATCACCCAGTGCCGCAACGGCAAATTAATCAAATCTTGGTAGAGTGTGCGCAACAAGGGTTAAATGTCGTCCGGCTGAAAGGGGGAGATCCCTATGTGTTTGGCCGTGGTGGTGAAGAAGCGGAAGCTTTGGCACTGGCGAAAATCCCTTTTGAAGTGGTACCGGGCATCAGTTCATCCATTGGTGGTCTGGCTTGTGCCGGGATCCCGGTCACCCATCGTGATTATGCATCAGGTTTTCATGTTATTACCGGCCATCTGCGTCAGGGAAATGAATCACAGGATTGGGCGACGCTGGCAAAGCTGGAAGGTACGTTGGTGATCTTAATGGGAATGACTCAACTGGCGAGTATCTGTGAGCAATTGATCGCAGGCGGTAAAGCGCCGACAACGCCGGCGGCGGTTGTGATGTATGCTAGCCATCAGCAACAGCAGGTTGCCAGCGCAACCCTGCTCACTTTGGCTCAGCGGGTAGCCGCTCAGGGATTGACTGCACCAGCATTGATTGTGATTGGTGATGTGGTGCGTTTGCGGGAAACACTGGCTTTTAGCCGGGATCATCTATTGTTGTCTTCTGTTCCATCACTGATGGCACTCTGATTCTCTGTTTAACATTTGGGGATACTATTTGATGAGCGAACATGGCGGTAATGTGCTGGAAATGGCGCTGAAAATCGGTGTTACAGTCGAAGAGATGATTGATTTCAGCGCGAATATCAATCCGTTAGGAATGCCGGAATCCCTGAAAACGGCCATTATCGACCAATTGCAATGCGCAGAGTACTATCCTGATACAGAATATCGCCGGTTACATGCTGCGTTAGCGCAGGCTCATCATTGCGCTGTCGAAAACCTGATGGCGGGTAATGGTGCTACTGAATTGATTTATTCTGTGGTGAATTATCTTAAGCCGCGCCGAGCCATGTTGTTGATACCGGGATTTGCTGAATATCGACGCGCCTTGCAGCGGGTGGCTTGCCAGATTGATGAGTATGTGATGAGTGAAGCTGATAGCTATCAACCTGATGAACGCTTGTTGATGGCATTAGAGCGCCATCGGCCTGACTGTTTGTTTCTTGCGACACCGAACAATCCGACGGGGTTGATGCCAGATGCTGCGCTATTGCAGGCGATATTTGAACGTTGTCGTCAGCATAATATTGCGTTGATTGTTGATGAGGCGTTTATCGATTTTCTCCCGGATATTGCTGGATTTATTCCCCAGATAGCGCATTTTCCTCGTCTTTATATTCTGCGTTCACTAACGAAATTTTTTGCTATTCCGGGGTTGCGTCTTGGTTATCTGGTCAGCAGTGATGTAACGGGGATTCGGGCAATGAAGCGCTGGCGGGAGCCGTGGACCATTAATGCTTTTGCGGCGTTGGCTGGTGAAATTGTTCTTAATGATAACGCTTACATTCAAGCAACACACCGCTGGCTAGCTGAGCAACAACGTTGGCTTTATCAGGCATTGTCTGCATTACCGGCATTACGTGTTTGGCCTCCCGCGGCAAATTATATCTTCCTGCGTTGCCTGCGCCCAGAAATCGATCTTCAACAAGTATTGCTGAAACAGAGAATATTAATTCGCCATTGTGCTAATTATCCGGGCTTGAACGCAGCTCATTATCGGGTCGCCATCAAGGGCGAGCATGATAATCGCCGTCTGGTATCGGCGTTACGTCAGGTATTCGGCTATGGCTGAAGCGCGTTGTCCTGCATCGTGTGGTGAACTTATCCAAGGGTGGATTCTTGGTGGTGAGAAATTGATCTCTTGTCCGGTGAATTGGTTCAGCGAGGTGTCTGTTACAGATGGCGTGCCGGGAAAAGATGAACGTCCCCGTATGCGCCAAGTGATGAAAACCGTCCTGGCGTATTTTGGTTTGTCGGTGGAGATGGCGCGAGGTTTACGGATCGCCTTGACTTCTACGATCCCGATGGCAAAAGGGCTGGCAAGTAGTACCGCTGATATTGCCGCTACAGCGCTGGCGACGGCGCGTTATTTGGGGAAAACACTTGATGAAACGACACTGGCTAGCTTTTGCGTACAGCTTGAGCCTACGGATAGCACGTTGTTCAGCCGGCTTACCTTGTTCGATCATCAAACAGGTACCACTCAAATTGCTTGTGACTGGCAGCCATCTATAGACATTTTGTTATTGGAAAGCCCGGAAACCCTGATCACGGCTGATTATCACCGTTTAGATCGCCATCCGGTATTATTGGAAAATGCCGCAGTGCTAGAGCATGCTTGGAAACTATTTTGTCAGGCTGTGACGACTCGGAATTACTGGCGGTTGGGAGAAGCCACGACGCTCAGTGCACAGGCCAGTCAAAAGTTGTTGGTAAAACCGGCGTTTGACAGTTTGTTGGAATTGGTAGAGCGGAGTGGGATCTATGGGCTGAATGTTGCTCATAGTGGCAGTGTCGTCGGGTTATTGTGTGATCGTCACCATCATGATGTTGAGTACCTATGCTGGTGGCTGAAACAGAAGGACATAATTCGTTTTTATCCTCGTCAGCACTTGCTGACCATGATACCGGGTGGTGTGCGTTAACTGTAGGAGGAGACTTATGTTGGATTATTTGCCGATGTTTTGCCAGATCCGGGATAAAACCTGTCTGCTGGTTGGAGGCGGTCAGGTAGCCGAGCGTAAAGTGCGTCTGTTATTAGATGCTGGCGCACATCTATTAGTTAACGCACGGGAATTTACCCCGCAATTTGAGATATGGGGGGATAATGGCCAAGTGACACTCATTCGCGGTGAGTTTGAGCCTCACTGGCTTGAACATTGTTGGCTGGTTATTGCTGCTACTAATGATGCGGCGGTGAATGGCTATGTGTGTGATTGTGCAACGGAGCGCCGCATTTTTTGTAATGTGGTGGATGAGCCACAGCAAGCCAGTTTTATCACACCGTCAGTGATTGATCGCTCACCCTTGGTGATAGCTATCTCCTCCGGGGGTAATGCGCCGGTATTGGTCAGATTATGGCGCGAAAAACTCGAACGGTTGTTACCGATGCATCTTGGTCGTCTGGCCGCTTACGGTGGAACACTTCGCCAGCGGGTAAAACGACATTTTCATCATTTGGCTGCACGTCGTCACTTTTGGGAGCGGTTTTTCACTAATGAGCGATTAATGCAATCGTTGGTCAGTCAAGATCGTCAACAAGTTGATCGGGTGGTAGAAACATTATTCTCTGAGTCATCTCAAGCGAATACAAACAAAACAAACAGTTGTTCTGTGACTGACTAATATATTGGAGCCGGACAAATGAGTGAGGAGCGATATAAACAGAGAAAACAGCGGCAAAAAGAGAGATTTATGGCACAAGTTGCAGCCGCTCAGGAAAATCGGGGAATTGCCATTATCTATACCGGTAATGGCAGGGGGAGAACCACCGCAGCAATGGGAACGGTTACACGAGCATTGGGTCATGGATTAAAGGCTGGCGTTATCCAATTTATTAGGGATGAATGGTTAGCCGGTGAGCGTGTTTTGTTGCAGCCGCATGGGGTAGAATTTCAACTAATATCAATGAACTTGACTGGAGAAATGCAAAGTCGTGCTAAGGATATTGCCGCTTGTACTGAGGTTTGGCAGCATGCGTTGCGCATGATGCGTGATCCTGAATTATCATTGGTAGTGCTGAGTGAATTGGCTTGCGCGATAAATAACGGTTATCTATTACTTGATGAAATTATCAAGGCATTAAACGGACGGCCAATTAATCAGACAGTGATTATTACCGGACAAGATTACCCTGCTGAATTAATTGAACTGGCTGATACGGTTAGTGAAATGCGATCTGTAAGACATGCTTTCACTTAAATTATGTGTTTTACAGTCATCACATCAGATAAAGAGTGATTCACGTTTTTATCTTGTTTAACCAGTACGTTAATTTTTTTCATAGTTATATTTGATACTGTGCCAGATTTGTGAAAACGCTCTGCCATTGATATTAAGAAAATTTTTGACCAATAGATTATAAACTTTCAACAGCTTATTGGGAATTTCTTTGGTTAGTGAATTATCATCCATGAAGGCTGCGAAATCATCAGTGGTAAAAATTTTCATTGAGAGTATTTATTATTAAAATTATAATTAATCAAATTTGATTATATTTTTATAGTTGTAGTGTTGAACATATACTGGATAATTATTTTTTAAATAATTGAAAATCAACAATGAAATTTTCTTCTGTATTTACTTAGGTTAAATATATAAAAATCAATTAATATTGTGGTGACTAATTAATTGGTTATGATGAACTTTATCGAATATATATTCTATAAAGCTTGATAATACATGAAATAAATTCCATGAAATGTATTCCACCATCCAATAATTTTAATTTATTTACAAGTTGGAATTTATATCTAATATTGTCGGCGGAATAAGTATAACGTTAATTTAAGTTTTGATATGTGAAATGCGTTCACGTAATCAATATCACATTCTGTTGCACATTTTATTAAGTTTCAAACAACGCATGGTTATTTAATTTATAAATTAAGAGGTTTAATATGTCTATTGAAAATACCAATGTAGCTGAACAAACAACTGGCAAGGATTCAGTTGTACTTGGACATGCAGAAGCGCCAGCAGTACATTCTATCGCAATTGGTGCTTCACCCCGAAATTCTAAAACAATCAGTGAAGCGGCTATTGCGATTGGGCAAAATCAAATTGCGGGTAAACAAGGTGATGCGAAAGTCGTTTGGCCTATTGCGATTGGTGCTGACTCTGTATCCAACGGCCTGGCTTCTATCGCTTTGGGACAAAAGGTGACTGCTAGTGCGGCTCAGGCCGTGGCGATTGGTCAACACTCCTCTGCAACAGAAAAAGGGAGCATTGCATTAGGTGCAGATTCTATTGCTAATAAACCGAATGTTGTTTCTGTAGGAAAAACCGGCCATGAACGTAAAATTATACATGTTGCGGCCGGGGAGATTTCAAATCACAGTAATGAGGCGGTTAATGGTCAGCAGTTATATGCTGAATCGGCAAGGATTGACATATTATTAGATGCAAAGAATAAGGAATTGGAAGAGAAGATTCAATCTCTGGAAAGTGATATAGCTAATCTTACTCTGTTGGTTCAGAATAGCGTGGATGATGTTGCATCATTGAAGAAACGGCTTCTCGATGCATTGAATTATTAATATCTGTTGGTTGTTATTTCATATATTCTTGGCTATTAGGCTGAGAATATATGATGAATTATTTGGTGGTAGGATTATTGTTTGATAATGATTTATGGGATATATCTCAGTGAATAATAGAATAATTTCCCTGCTCGGTTTTGCATGCTAATTGCATTTGATCGAGTAAATTATATAAATAGTTGTATTGAGGTCAACGAAAATATATACAAATAACATAGTATTGGTTTGCATTTAACGGGTTCGATAAGTCATCATATTTAATGAAGTTATGTGATATATTAAATAAACCCATGAAATATATTTCATAACCACATGGTTTTAATTTATTTACAAGTTGAATTTTTGGTATAATATTTATTTTGACGATGATGGTGTTAATTTAGGTTCGCGTAATAAGTTTGTGTGGTATAATGATCTTTTAAAATTACGTTAAGTTTGTTTAATATTTTATGGTGACAAATTTGAAAGGAAATTATTATATTCCATTTGATTGTTTTTGATGGAAAATACTAAGTTATATTGTTGGATCTATTAATCCAGTAATAATTTAATTCCTGAATTAAGAGGTATATATGTCTACAGAGGATATGAATATAACTGATCAGAAAGTTGGTAAAGATTCCGTTGTTGTTGGGAATGCAGAAGCACCAGCAATATATGCTATAGCGATTGGTGCTTCACCACTAATTTCTAAATCAATTAGTGAGGGTGCTATTGCTATTGGGCAAAATCAACTGGCGGGTAGAGAAGAGAATCAAAATCAGGATTATAAAGTCATATGGCCAATTGCGATTGGCGCTGATTCTGTATCCAGTGGTTCAGCTTCTATTGCCCTGGGGCAAAAGGTTGTTGCTAGTGGGACTCAGGCAGTAGCGATTAGTCAAAACTCCACGTCAACAGGAAGTTCGAGTGTTGCAGTGGGATCAGGCTCTATATCCAGTGGTTCAGCTTCTATTGCTCTGGGGGGAAAAGCGATTGCCAGGGGGAATCAGGCAGTTGCAATTAGTCAAAATTCCTCTGCAACAGGAAGTGCTAGCGTTGCATTAGGAGACAGTTCTGTATCCAGCGGCTCGTCTTCTATTGCTCTGGGGCAAAAGGTTTCTGCCAGTGGGTCTCAGGCAATTGTGATTGGTCAAAACTCTTCTGTAACAGGAAGTAGGGGTATTGTATTAGGATCAGACTCTAAATCCAGCTCTCCGTCTTCTATTATCGTGGGGCAAAAGGTGAGTATTAGTGCGTCTCAGGGAATTGCGATTGGTCAAAACGCCTCTGTAACAGCAAGCGGGGGCATTGCATTAGGCGCAAATTCTGTTGCCAGCAAATCGAATGTTGTTTCTGTAGGAAGACCGGGTAATCAACGTAAGATTGTGAATGTTGCTGCTGGGGATATTTCCAATAACAGTACGGAGGCGGTGAATGGCCAGCAATTATATGCTGAATTGGCAAGAATGAATGCATTGGATATAAAAAATAAGCAACTGGAAATGGATATTAAAAAGCTGGAGAGTACTATAGATAATCTTACCCGTTCTATTACTCATCTTACTCTGTTGTGCCAGAAAAATGCGGATGAAGTTGCTTTGTTGAAGAAGTGAATTTTTAACGCATTGGATTATTAATAACAAATGGATTCGGCGAAACTAATAAGTGCATTTTCAGGAGGGAAGGTGAGTTGCTATTACCTTAACATCTTTCCTTTTCCAAAGGAAAATGCACTGAAGTCCATCAACCATTATCAGAATGTTGAAACGAAATCAGGAAATAAAAAAATGGATTAGCCGGTTAATTTGGCTGGGGGTTAAGTCCTGCACATAAAAGCCAGCTTGGAAACTGGCCTTACACGTATCGGTTAAAAAGCAGACTTACAGAAAGCAAGGTGTTGACAAGTAGACAACAACACGATGAACACTTGATATGAAAGATGTAACAGATTTCATGATGAACTCTCTTTTATTGGTAAAGTGTGATTTGTTTCACGAAAATCTAAATTGTGGCTGTGATTTTAATCAGAAAAACTTCATAGTCAAGCAGTTTTTAAAAATTATTTTAAATATTAAAATAATTTTGTATCGATGTTTTAGGTGATGAAGTGAGCGTATCTTGCAGAGGAAGATACTGAGCAGTATGGCTGACAGTTATCTTTAAGATTTTACATTAATTGTATAACTCATCAGTTGTTACATGAGGAAGGATAGAACATATAGCTGAACAGTCGAAATCAAGCGACCTACCAGTTTGATACAAATCTGGCAAGACAAAACTGTGCTTAAAGGGTTTATTAACTTTACGTTTTTATTATTATTTTTACGCGTTGGATTATTGTTGCAATGAATTGATAAAAGTCACGTTTACAATAATTTAATATTTTTCTTATGAGATAATATTATTCAATTCAAGGAGTGTATATGAGTCCTAAAAATGATTTTAAAGCTTTTTCTACTAATAGTAATGCTAATGTAATAAATCAGCAAGAATATGAAGGGAGCACGGAGTTGCAAACTGGGTTTCCACCATATTCTATGACGCCTCACATATTAAATAAGGTATTACGTCAATCGTCAACCATATCATCTGTTGTGGCTAATTTCATTGCGACACAATCTGGCGATGATGTTATGGATAATGGTGATATAGTCAAACTTGCTGAGCAATTAAATAAGGCATTAAAACAAAAGATCACAACAGAAATTCCCAGTGCTTCATTAACCCAATCAGGTGTTGTTCAGCTTACTGATGTCGTTGGCAATAGTGACATATTGGCAGTGACACAAAAGCTTGCTCAGGAAATAGTAAATTCATTACGTGAAGATATTAATACCAGAGTACCTAATAGCCGCAAAGTGAATGGGAAAGTGCTGTCGAATGATATTAGCCTGAATTCTGGGGATGTGGGAAGTTATACTAAATCTGAATCTGATGCTCGATATAGCAATAAAAATACAGCCTTAAAATCTGCAAATGGCTGGTGGAAATGTGGTGATACAGGAATAATTTATCAGTGGGGTATTTTACTAGGTAATGATAATTATTTGGCTAACTTTCCTATTAGCTTTCCTAATGCATGTACAACTGTGGTTGCGACAACTGACGGTAGAAGAAAACCTTCGTCTTCGATCTTCGATCGTTGTTTTGTTGAAGTTGGTAATATTACACCGGTATCTTTTACAGCAACAACTATTGGTGCGCTAAACACTGATTACCGGGCACGAGCGGTCCATTGGATTGCTATTGGATACTAATATCGAATGGCCGGAACAGCCAAAATAACGAAAATGGCCTGAATAAACAGGCCATTTATACTGTGGTTTTATTTGTTCTGGAGTTTAAATATAAAAATAAGTAATGACGTATTGAAACAATTTATATGTTGAATATGAATGAATCGAATATATTTACAGTTGAAATTTGTTGGTTTTTTTCTTGCCGCTAATGATGTAAAAATAATTATTCTTCTAAGTTAGAAGAACATTTTATTATTATTTTTATGAATTAAACTATGGCTGCTTTAAATTATTAATGATTACTTTAATAATAATTCAATATATTTATTATATATCCTATTGATTTCAAGATGCATCGCGACGGCAAGGGAGGGAATCCCCGGGAGCATAGCAAACTATGTGACCGGGGTGAGCGAGTGCAGCCAACAAAGAGGCAACTTGAAAGATGACGGGTATAGATGATGCTATTTAATCTAAGGGGTGTATATGAGTACTAATAATGATTTTAAGGCTTTTTCTATTAGTAATAATGCTAATGTAGTGAGTCAAGATAAATATGAGAAAGATCAGAGTTTGCAGGCTGGGTTTCCACCAAATGATGTTCCCACTCATTTACTAAATAAAGTATTACGTCAATCGTCAACCATATCATCTGTTGTGGCTAGTTTCATTGCGACACAATCTGACGATGATGTTCTGGATGATGGTAATGTAGACAAACTTGCTGATCAATTAAATAAGGCTTTAAAACAAAAAATCACAACAGAAATTCCTAATGCTTCATTAACACAAAAAGGTGTTGTTCAACTTACCGATGTAATTGGTGATAGCGATACATTGGCTGTTACGCAAAAGTTAGTTAAGGAAATAGTCAATTCATTGTTTGAAGAAATCAATAGTAGAACATCTAATAGACCGGGAAATATTTATTTATCTGCATATCCGGCATCAGCTCTGGCTAAAGGTGAGTACATTGCAAACGGTGATGTTTACGCGATTGATTCAAATGTCGGTAGGGTGTTAAATAGTTTACCAGTGGAATATAAGAAGGTATGGAGAATTAAAAAGAGTGATGGAAATATAAACCTCCCTAATCTTTTTTTTAATGGGCGCGGAGTATTTATGCGTGCTGGTTTGCAGCCTGGTGTTATACAGGAAGATGCGATTAGAAATATTCAAGGTGATGTAGGATGGTGGGCGACTGGACTATTTTCTCGTGTCAGCGGAGCATTTTATGGCGTTAAAGCAAGTAATAATGCAAGTGCTCATCATAAGAATGTGCCTGATCAATATTCGATATTCTCATATGCAATTTTTGATGCATCACAAGTAGTACCGACGGCAGATGAAAATCGCCCACTAAACGTCAGTATGATACCTATAATTTATTTGGGAGTATAAGGCAATGATAAATTATTATTTTGATAATACTAAACTACATCGGCCATTTATTGGCGCGGTTGATGCTAATCTGGATAGTGAACCTCCAGTGAATGCTTTACGAATACAACCACTATTTAAAGATGGATTTTGGCCGTGTGAAAAGTCAGGACAATGGGAGCTCGTTGAAAATAAAAAAGGAATCATGATTTATGATATTGAATCAGGGCAATCACAGGAAAATAGAGAAGTCATTATTCCTGATGGTTTTACAGAACAGTCAAGGCCGTCGCAATATCATAGGTGGAATGGAGAATGGTCAATTTCGAAAGATGATGAAGAAAGATGGAAAAATGATATTCAGCAAGTCGTCATTAACGACGCAGAAAATAAGAGACAACAACTTTTATTCATTGTAAATAAGAAGGTAACACCACTGCAAGATGCTGTTGATTTAGATATTGCTACAGAAGCTGAAAAAGATGCTTTATTAACATGGAAGAAATACAGAGTCATGCTGAACAGGATAGATACTTCACAGGCTCCCAATATCGAATGGCCGGAACAGCCAAAATAACGAAAATGGCCTGAATAAACAGGCCATTTATACTGTGGTTTTATTTGTTCTGAAGTTGAAATATAAAAATAAGTAATGACGTGTTGAAATAATTTATATATTGAATATGAATGACTTGAATATATTTACAGATGAAAGTTGTTGGGATTTTTTCTTACCGCTAATGATATAAAAATAATTATTCTTCTAAGTTAGAAGAACGTTTTATTATTATTTTTATGAATTAAACTATGGCTGCTTTAAATTATGAATGATTACTTTAATAATAATTCAATATATTGATTATATACCCTATGGATTTCAAGATGGATCGCGACGGCAAGGGAGCGAATCCCCGGGAGCATAGATAACGATGTGACCGGGGTGAGTGAGTGCAGCCAACAAAAAGGCAACTTGAAAGATGACGGGTATAGATGATGCTATTTAATCTAAGGGGTGTATATGAGTACTAAGAATGATTTTAAGGCTTTTTCTATTAGTAATAATGCTAATGTAGTGAGTCAAGAGAAATATGAGAAAGATCAGAATTTGCAGGTTGGGTTTCCACCAGATAATATTACGAGTAATCTGCTAAACAAAGTATTACGTCAATCGTCAACAATCGCATCTGTCGTGGCTAATTTTATTGCGACACAATCTGGCGGTGATGTTCTGGATGATGGCGATGTAGCTAAACTTACCGAGCAATTAAATAAGGCTTTAAAACAAAAAATCACAACAGAAGTTCCAAATGCCTCATTAGCACAAAAGGGCGTTGTTCAGCTTACTAATGTGCTGGGCGATAGTGACACATTAGCTGTTACGCAAAAGCTTGCTCAGGAAATAGTAAATTCATTGCGTGAAAGTATTAATGCTAAGGTATCCAATAACCGAAAAATTAATGGAAAATCATTGTCTGAGGATATCACTATTACTTCTCAGGATATTTTGGGTGGGCAGGCGATTAGTTTAGGTGATAAGGCAGATTTAAATAGCTATAAAACACCGGGAATTTATCATCAAGAGTATGATGCTCATGCCAAAAATGGCCTTAATTATCCTGAATTCCTCGCCGGCGCCCTTGTTGTATTGAAATCGGCAGGGACCGTTCAACGTTATTTTGTCTATAATAGTAGTCGAGTATATACACGTAGTCAGTTTCATGATAATCCGTGGACACCTTGGACTAGAGAATATAATACGCTGAATAAACCGACTGCTGATGAGATTGGTGCATATACAAAAATAGAATCTGATTCTCGATATATTGCGGGAATTCGCAGGGTGAATGGAAAATCTTTAGTTACGGATGTCACTATTACTTCTCAGGATATTCTGAATGGGCAGGCAATTAGCTTAGGTGATAATGTAAATTTAGATCACTGTAAAACACCAGGAATTTATTATCAGGATTATAATGCTCATGCTAAAAATGGCGTTAATTACCCTGAAGCGCTTTCTGGTTCGCTTATTGTGTTGAAAGCGGCAGGCGTTATTCAACGTTATTTTGTTTACAACAGCAGTAGAGTATATACGCGTAGCCAATTTCACGATAATCCGTGGACGCCTTGGGCGCAAGAATATAACTCGTTGAATAAACCTGCTGACAAGGTTATTAGCGGGTATACAAAAGCAGAAGTAGATAACTTGGTTAATGCTAAAGGAAATAAAAATACAGCTTTGAAATCAGTAAATGGTTGGTGGAAATGTGGGGATACAGGGGTGATTTATCAGTGGGGAACTTTGAACTGGGCAGCATATGATACACCAGTTAATTTTCCTATTCAGTTTCCTAATGCTTGTGTAAATGTTTCGTTGACATTAGGTGATAAATCTAACCTAGAGTCATCATATAATGTTGTTGCAAGACAATTGTCTGTAACAGGATTTAGTTATTGGGCATACGAGACTGAAAGCTCTGCATTTTGGTTTGCAATAGGATATTGATATGTAATTTACAATGCAAAATAGATGTTTTTATTTTTGAATTTCCTCTCAAAATAATATTATTCAATTTGAGGATTGTATATGAGTGCCAAAAATGATTTTAAGGCTTTTTCTATTAGTGATAATGCTAATGTAGTGAGTCAAGTAAAGTATGAAGAAAACCAGAGCTTACAGATTGGATTTCCACCAGATAATATTCCTGTTAATTTATTAAATAAGGTATTACGTCAATCATCAACAATATCATCTGTGGTAGCTAATTTTATCGCGACACAATCTGGCAATGATATTTTGGATGATGGTAATATAGCTAAACTTACCGATCAACTAAATAGAGCCTTAGAACAAAAAATTACAACAGAAGTTCCAAATGCCTCATTAACACGAAAAGGTGTTGTTCAGCTTACCGATGTAGTGGGCAACAGTGATACATTAGCGGTTACGCAAAAATTGGCTCAGGAAATAATAAATTCATTACGTGAAAGTATTAATACCAGAATACCAAATGTCCGAAAAGTTAATGGGAAAGTATTAACTGAGGATATTAATATTACTTCTCAGGATATCCTTGCTGGACAGGCGCATAATTTAGGTGACAATGCGAATTTGGATAATTATAAAATACCGGGGATTTATCACCAAGAGTATAATGCTCATGCCAAAAATGGTAATAATTACCCTGAGCCGTTCGCTGGTTCGCTGGTTGTGTTGAAAGCTGCCGGGGTTGTTCAACGTTATTTTGTCTATAACAGCAGTCGGGTATATACACGTAGTCAATTTCATGAAAGCCCATGGACGCCTTGGACGAGAGAATATAACACACTGAATAGACCTACTGCAGGAGAGGTTGGAGCGTATGCAAAAGCAGAGTCTGATTCTCGATATATCACAGGGCTCCGCAAGATTAATGGAAAAGCTTTGGCTGCGGATATCAATATTACTTCTCAAGATATCTTCGCCGGGCAGTCGATTAATTTAGGTGATAACGCGGATTTAAATAGTTATAAAACTCCAGGGATTTATTATCAAGAATATAATGCTCATGCTAAAAATGGCGCGAATTACCCTGAGCCGTTCGCTGGTTCGCTTATTGTGTTGAAAGCGGCAGGCGTTATTCAGCGTTATTTTGTTTATAACAGCAGTCGGGTATATACACGTAGCCAATTTCACGATAGTCCGTGGACGCCTTGGGCGCAAGAATATAATTCGTTGAATAAACCTTCTGACAAGGTTGTTGGGGAGAATACGGCAGTAGGATCTGATAGTATTTATGCTGCAACCAAAGAGGAGTTAATACAGCAAGCAGAATATGATAAGTCTCAGTTATTGACTAAAGTTAACAATCTTGTCGCGCCACTACAAGACGCTGTTGATTTGGACGTTGCTTCCGAAGCAGAAAAAGCAGTTCTATTGGAATGGAAGAAATATAGAGTAATGTTGAGCAAAGTTGATGTTTTACAGGCTCCAGATATTGAATGGCCGGATCAGCCGGAATAATGAAAAATGATCTGAATAAACAGATTATGTAGGATTGTGGAATGATGGACTTATTTTTCGTGCCAGAGGGGTATATATCGGCTTGTTTATTGTTGCTAATTATATGAAAACAGTTATCCCTTTTAGTGATAAAAATATTTCGTTATTCTTTTTCTAAGCTAAATTATTATTGATGTGAATTATGAAAGATCATCTTTATTAATAATTCAATCTGTTTATTATGAAATAATGTCATTTAATTTAAGGAGATGTATATGAGTGCCAAAAATGATTTTAAAGCTTTTGCTATCAGTGGTAACGCTAATGTGCCCAGTCAACAAAGCTATGAAACATATCCGAATTTGTTGGTTGGGTTTCCAGACAATCAGTATATTCCTAATCACGTATTAAATAAGATATTACGTCAAGCATCAACCATATCATCTGCTGTAGCTGATTTTATTGCGACAGAATCTGGCACTGATGTTGTGGATGATGGCAATGTAACCAAAATTACCGCACAATTAAAAAACGTGTTAGAACAAAAAATTGCGAAATGTTGTAATCTTAATGTAAATACTGCTAATAAGGTTGTAAACGGTTGGTGGAAATGTGGTGATACGGGAATAATTATTCAATGGGGGCAAGCAAGCGGCTCTATGAATATAAATGATTACAGAAATTTCACCATCCCATTTCCTAATGCTTGTTTTCAGATTGTTGCAACATATCCTGATTTTGGTAATTATGGATCTGGGGTTGCTGCTATGCCTATTTCTGCAAGTCAATTTATTGTGACGTGCAGAAATTCTATACACGAACTATCAAATAATTTAGTGAGATATTTGGCGATAGGATATTAATTATGTATTTTTATAGTGCAAAGACAAATGCATTCTACCCAATAGAATTGAAACAAAATTATATTGCTTCTGGTTCACTGCCTGATGATATTATGGAAGTTAGTATTGATATTTATCAAGAATACGCTGCGAATAATGTACCAGAAGGAAAGTATCGTATAGCAGGTCAAAATGGTTTACCGGAATGGGCCGATATTCCTCCACCAACAAAAGAAGAGTTGCAGCAATATATTGAAAGTAAAAAACAACAATTTATTGTGGAAGCTAGCCAGCAGATAGCACCATTACAAGATGCTGTTGATTTAGGAATTGCGACTAAAGAAGAGGAAGCGGCTCTGTTGGTATGGAAGAAGTATAGAGTAATGCTGAACAGGATTGATACTTCACAGGCTGCCGATATTGAATGGCCGGAACAGCCAAAATAATGACAGTGGCTTGAAGAAACAATTCATTCTTATAATGGTTTTTGTTAACATTAAGTCATAAGTCTGACTTAGAATCAGCATATACCCTATGGATTTCAAGATGCATCGCGGCGGCAAGGGCGCGAATCCCCGGGAGCATAGATAACTATGTGACCGGGGTGAGTGAGTGCAGCCAACAAAGAGGCAACTTGAAAGATGACGGGTATATAATGTTGTTGAAAGATAGTTGTCTTAATTATTAAGCATGCCCTAAATAAATCTCTACGTCTTGGTTTGTAATAGAATATTGGTATGTATTTACAGTGGAAAAATAGATGCTTTTTATTTTTAATTGTCATCTTAAAACTACCTCATAGGGAGGTAATGCTGTTCGGTTAAGGTTTATACCCAATGGATTTCAAGATGCATCGAGACGGCAAGGGAGTGAATCCCCGGGAGCATAGCAAACTATGTGACCGGGGTGAGCGAGTGCAGCCAACAAAGAGGCAACTTGAAAGATAACGGGTATATTATAACGGGCTGGATATTTTTCTGGTATATAAAGCACTGAACGCTCGTAATTTCGGTGCTTTTTCTCTTTTGGTAGGATAAATATCTTTATATTCTTTCTCATCTTTTTCAATTTGGATGGCAATGTCCCTATCGCATTTAATTCACAATAACGAACTTGTGACTCAATCAGGTTTAACGTGGCAATAAAGCTTATCCTTGTGGGTAATACTTCCGCTTCTTGGGCTATTGCTGACATTTCCTTCCTTATCAAATTATACGCAACTAATATCCTCCATAATTCCTGTCGGATACCCGATGGGAAACGACTTCTTAATGTGACTTTGCTTCTGAATTGCTACCTTTTCAACTCGCCAAAGTCTTTCTTCTATCTTCCAATGCTCCCGGTAGATTTTTAACAGTTTTTCAAAAGGATAACGAACGGGATTTTTCATAGCAGTCAGGAAACCTTTTAATTTTCCTTGCAGGGTTTTCCGGTTGATCATACGTGCCTGCCAGGTATTTCCCAATCCCGGACATTGCTTTCACGTTGCTGCTGAAACGGGTATTTCTACCAGACAATCCTGTTCACTGTAACGTTTAACGTAATGAATCTCCTGGGGAGGAGGTCTTTTACTCATTCTATTCTATTGGTGTCATAATTAAAATACTGGAAGGTTATATTTGTGCCTTAAAGCAAAATGAATCGAAGGTGAAATTAAAGAAATGGAAAAGAGTAATTTTGGCGTTGAATATAATGAGTTTTGGGATGCTTTGATTATAATGCTTTGGGTTTTTTGTTGTTGCCAATTATACGAAAATAGTTAATCCTTTTAGTTATAAAAATATTTCATTATTGTTTTTATGAGCTAGACTATTATTGACGTGAACTGTGAGAAATCATTTTACGATAGTTCAATATGTTTATTATTAAATAAGGTTTCATAATTTCGCTACACGTGATTTTCTTCAATCCATTGTTATACATAGGGTTGTTAGTAGATAAGGTGTAGCACCATTTTGGAAAGTTATTTAAATAGTGTTATTTAAGGAGTTGTATATGAGTGCAAAAAATGAATTCAAAGCTTTTGCTATTAGTAATCGTGCCAATGTGTTAAGTCAACAAGGCTATGAAGCATATCCAGATTTGTTGATTGGGTTTCCTGATGATCAATATATTCCTCATCACGTATTAAATAAGATCTTGCGTCAAACATCAACCATATCATCTGCTGTAGCTGATTTTATTGCGACAGAATCTGACAGTGGGGTTTTGGATGATGGTGATGTATCTAAAATCACCGCAAAATTAAATGCAGTGTTACAACAAAAAATTAAAATAGAATCTGATAATCGATTTATTCGGTTAAATATAAATACAAAAACATCTGGTTGTATCTTATCTAAAACAGCAGATTTATATGACGACCAATCCCTGCGGGATTTATCATTGTCGGGTTTCTTGCGTCCAAATGGTTGGGCAGACTTGGGTGGTTTGGCAATTCATGTAGCTCACCCCAGTGCGGGGGTTCAACACTCAAGAGGAATTTCGTTTGAATACGGTAGTACATCTGGAGGTCAAAACGGGTTTGGAATACATACGTATGCATTTGACAAAGATGGTAAGTTTAAAGGTAAAAAAAGGATTTTAACGGAAGATGACAGTAATAAAGCGCTACTATCAGTAAATGGATGGTGGAGGTGTGGTGATACTGGAATGATTTATCAATGGGGCAATGCACCTATTGGTGATAATCAGGGAAAAATTGTAAATTTGCCTATTTCATTTCCAAATGAGTTATTATCGCTTCATGTAACAGCTATTTCTTCAGCACCAAACAAAAATATTGATACTTCTGCTTATGGAAAGCCATTAAATAGGTCTCAGATACATGTTTCTGTTTCATCAAATTACCATGATAATGATGTAAGTGGTGTTTACTTTTTTTCTATTGGTCATTAAGGAGAAGAAAAAATGTATTATTACAGTGCTAAAACAAACGCATTTTATCCCATAGAATTGAAACAAAATTATATTGCTTCTGGTTCATTGCCTGATGATATTATGGAAGTTAGTATTGATATTTATCAAGAATACGCTGCGAATAATGTACCAGAAGGAAAATATCGTATAGCAGGTCAAAATGGTTTACCGGAATGGGCCGATATTCCTCCACCAACAAAAGAGGAATTGCAGCAATATATTGAAAGTAAAAAACAACAATTTATTGTGGAAGCTAGCCAGCAGATAGCACCATTACAAGATGCTGTTGATTTAGGAATTGCGACTAAAGAAGAGGAAGCGGCTCTGTTGGTATGGAAAAAGTATAGAGTAATGCTGAACAGGATTGATACTTCACAGGCTGCCGATATTGAATGGCCGGAACAGCCAAAATAATGACATTGACCTGAATAAACAGATTATTCTTATAATGGTTTTGTTAACATTGAGTAATAAATCTGACTTGAAATTAGCACATAATATTGTTGCAAGATAATTGTTTGTAACAGGATATTGAACAGTGCAAAAGTAAACACTTCTTATCTCTAATTGATACCAAAAACGGGATGTTTTAAGTCAAGCTGCTATTAAAGTCTGAGTTCTGTATTTAACAGGACTCGGATTTTTTAATCTCAATATCGAATTAGCGATGTTTGAAGAACTTATCCAATTCCGCAGCGCGGGGCTAAATAGATGTGCTCAGATTATTCACAGTTGTGTAGCATCGGGCTGAATATTCCCTGATGACTTCGAGGAAATCAAGAGTTGAAAACATAATTAGTCTCCTGATGAGGGAATTGCAAGTTAGAAAAAATTCAGGTTGTAATTTTAACTTTAATGTATTTAGAATAATGCTGAAAAATCACCAATAGGAGTAGTGTATGAGAACACTAATAGGTTTTTTGGCATTAATACTGTATGGTGTGTCATTCCTATCATTCGGTGCGAGCTTTGATTGCGCAAAAGCCACCAGTAAGGCTGAAAAATTAATCTGCTCGACCCCGGCATTATCCCAAGCTGATGACAACCTATATATTAATTACCTTCAGGCCAAACTGGCTACAGACAACAATGCGGATTTTAAAGCTCTGGTAAAACAGAATTGGGAACTTCGCGAAAAATGCGTGGCAGTTGAATGTCTTCAAGACTGGTATCATCGGTCATCTGAAATGTACAGAAAGATTGCCGCAGATAAAGCAACAGAGAAGAACTGTTATAAAGAAAGGCAAAAAATTACGCTTGATGGCACATTGTTAAGGATTACCTATCCCGGCCCACCAAATTACGAAAGCGTGGAAAACGGGGATAGCCCTGAGACTTATTGGGTATTGCAACCGGATAAGGCAATAAAATGCGCTACAGGGGCACCAGAATTTGGGGATCGTAGTCTTATGCAACTGGTGGTTAAGGGTGAGTTTTATACCGTGTATCGAAGCCTTATCGGACACCGTGTGCGCGTAACCGGAACCATTATGTACGCGGTTACTGGACATCACCATACACCGATAATGCTTGAAACCCAACGAATTGAAGCTGCTAAATAATTTGGAAGTAATTAACGCAGGTATTTTGCTGAACAATAGCTAAGAAGTGGCTCTATCGTCCATCGGGTAATAAAGAATTGGATTGGTTATCAAGGTAAACTTCAGCGAGGTTTACTTGAACGTAAAATTATAGTTGTTGTCAAAGGTAATGGTTCAAAGAGCATTTGTGAGCAAATTCTTGTGACTGAAAATATCAAGACTCTAGCGAGGTGACTACATGAGCACATTAGCTAAAATTAATTCTGAGAGTAATTTCACTATATTCAAATTCAGGTCTCATGAAATCCGCGTGATCAATAAAGATGGCGAGCCGGGGTTTGTTGCTCACGATGTTTGCTCTGGAAATTCAAAATATCACGCAATCTATTGAAAGATTAGATGATGATGAGTGGTCTGTGTTTAATATAGGGCATCAGGATGATATTAATGTTGTTAGCGAATCAGGAATGTATACCTTAGTACTTCGTCGTCGTGATGCAATTAAGCAAGGATCTGTTCCTCATCAGTTCCGCAAGTGGGTAACTGGTGAAGTATTACCGGCAATTCGTAAGGCGGGAAGTGATCACAGTTCGATGATTTCTGGTTTATCATTTAATGGACGAATCTTAATGACAGTAGAAAATGGAACCGTAGCCAGTCAAAAGATATTACATTCTGATGAGAAGGTCTTAACCTTTGATACATTTATGGAGCTTGCTCAGAGAGCAGGCTATTTAATTATCCATAGGGAGAAATTTCTCAGCTTGCCTAACCAATGGTAGCTCTAAGCCAAGGATGGCTTAACTCTGTAACCCATTGAAACTGTTGGTGTTAGCTTTTGATAGTTTGTTGGAACCGAAATATTGCGATCATGTTCTTTACTGGGGATTGGAAGGATTTTCGCGGTTGCCATGTTAAGTTTGACTTGATATTGGTTCATTAAAAAAACGATGCAAGAACATTGCGCCTTGTCCGTCTTGGTTCTCACTCAAAACTTGGCTTATAGTAAACAATAAATCTCTTTGACAGATCAGAATCAATTAAAAAAATATAGCCCTGAGAAATGGGGTTATATTTTTGTATATGCACAGGATCGCAGTAAACCACATAAAAGGGGATTTTTTGAGTATTAAATTACTTTTTCATTAATGTAGCCCCATGTATGAGTTGCTATAAATTGGTATGGGAGATCATTCCTTTATAGATACTTCATTGTCAGCACTTATATCTACCTATATTTTCAGAATTGGAGACTCAAGTGCATTGATGAGATTGTGATATTCTTGAACACGGTAAATTAGGTGTTAGGGTAAAGATTTAGTATGGAACGTTAAGTAGGGAGAATTGTAGGAATATATAGAAGGAATAATAACTATACCCGTCATCTTTCAAGTTGCCTCTTTGTTGGCTGCACTCGCTCACCCCGGTCACATAGTTATCTATGCTCCCAGGGATTCACTCCCTTGCCGTCGCGATGCATCTTGAAATCCATAGGGTATAAATAATTTCCAGATGTATATTTTCGATCCTAAAATATTGGGATGCTTATTGCTGATAATGATACAAAAATATTTAACCTTAATAAGTAATAAGAATACTACATTATTATTTTTCTGAACTAGACTTTAATTTGTGTGAATTGCAAGGGGATTATTTTTACAATAATTTAATATATTGATTATAAAAGAATATTATTTAATTTAAGGAGAAAGTATATGAATCCTAAGAATGATTTTAAGGCTTTTTCTATTAATAATAATGCGAATGTAGTGAGTCAAGAAAGATATGAAGAAAGTAAGGATTTGCTGACTGGATTTCCACCAAATGATGCTCCTACTTATTTATTAAACAAAGTATTACGCCAATCATCAACGATATCATCTGTCGTGGCTGATTTTATTGCGACACAATCTGGTAATGATGTTCTGGATGATGGGAATATAGCTAAGCTCACCGCACAATTAGATAAAGCGTTAGAACAAAAAATTACAGCAGGCATTCCCGGTGCCTCATTAACACAAAAAGGTATTACTCAGCTTACAGATGTGACAGGTAACCGCAATACACTGGCAGCCACTCAGAAGTTAGTTACTGATGTAAATGATAACGCTAATAGTAAACTAGCCAAAAATCAAAACGGCGCAGACATTCCCGATAAAAATGCTTTTGTGAAAAACCTCAGCTTATTGGAAACGGTGCAAAAGGCAAATAATGCGGTACCGAGCAGCCGGAAAGTGAACGGGAAAGCGTTGACTGGGGATATCAATTTTAATGCGGGGGATATAGATACATATACCAAGGCAGAAGTGAATAATCTGATCAATGCAGTTAATAATATTCCTGTAGGTGTTCCTATGCCTTGGCCGACTGCCATACCGCCAACTGGGTGGCTGCAATGTAACGGTGCTGCCTTTGATAAGTCGAAATTTCCAGAATTAGCGAAGGCCTATCCTGATGGTAATTTACCAGATTTAAGGGGAGAGTTTATTCGTGGTTGGGATGATGGCCGAGGAGTTGATAAAGATCGCAAGCTCAACAGTAACCAGAGGTGTATGACAGAATATCACAAACATATGACTGCTTGGGGAGAGTCTGTCAACTATGATGGTTTTGGGATTTTTGGGGCTACAAATCAAAAAAATCACTCTGGAAATGCAGGTGCAATGGACAGGGATAACTTCTGGTACCATACAAACGATGGATCGGACTATGAAGGTATAGTTAATTCCCCTGGTGTCATGGGATCAGAAACCAGACCTCGCAATGTCGCGTTTAACTACATAGTGAGAGCAGCATAATAACAAAATAGAAATATTCTTTAGAACTGGAAGTAAAGGCTGGGCTAACCGACTTTATGTTTATGACTGATTTACAGTATGTCGTTGTATACGATTTATACCCGTCATCTTTCAAGTTGCCTCTTTGTTGGCTGCACTCACTCACCCCGGTCACATAGTTATCTATGCTCCCGGGGATTCGCTCCCTTGCCGTCGCGATGCATCTTGAAATCCATTGGGTATATAAGTATTTTTTGATTAAATATTAAGTAATTTAATGTTTTTAGATGAGGGGGATGATTTACTAATGGCTGTAAATGCCAGATATAGGATTGGGTTTTTCCCCAGTTTTTCCCCAACCAAATCCCAGCCATAAAAAAACCAACCATAAGAGGTTGGTTTTTTTAGGGAAATTTGGTCGGCATGATAGGATTTGAACCTACGACCCCCGACACCCCATGACGACAGTATTATTTGGTTCAAAGCCTTGTATGGTGCGGGTTTAGAGGGTTTTGACTGTGAATGCAAACAGTGCATAATCTGCAAAATCTGCATTATATACATCAATAAGTTAAGTCGAGTTTTTCCACGCATCAGACGGCTATTTCTGCATGAGGAACCTCAACCCAATCGACATGATTTTGAGTATAAATTTTTGTGGATTTAGCATCGGTATGTGCCATTCGAGCCTGGGGATCTATACCTAATTGATCGAACAAATGGGCTGCTAATGCACGGATTTCATGAAATGTGGGTTTTTGTTCAATGGATAAATGGGCTGCTACGCCTACTTTATCTCTTAAGTCTGAAAAGGCTCTACTTAGATAATCTGGGGCTACTTGGGTGGGATGTTGAACTTCTGCGCTGATTTTGCGCGGCATTCTTTTCGGTAGCCTATGGACGACATACGGGCTGGCAACGGAATCTCGGCTATCATCAATTATCTGCTTGAGTTTTTCTCCTATTGGTATAGCAACATGTGACGCTTCTTTGTCGTGGACTTTTTGCCTGTGAATATAGAGTGTTCCATAAATACCCTTTTGTGGTTCTTGATGCCATACGCAACCACAAACACCTTCTTGCGGGGATTTGATATTGTATCGTATGCGACCGACCTCCAGTCTCGCCTGAGTTGTTTGCAATGCCAGATCCATTGCTGTTCTTAACCAGGGTTCTGCTGCATTACGTATAAGCATGAAATCATCAAATGAAAGCCTGCGACGTTTCTTTTTATCAGTACGTTTCATTTTCTTACGTTCTGCCGGGTTGTCGAGCATTAATGATTCATCCATTGCGTAGCTGAATACTTTTTTTAAGAAAGAGACTTTTCTATTTTGAACGTTTGCTGACGCATCATTATGATAATATTTGATATAATTATTAACGTGTTCCAGTGATATTTCTGACGCCGGTATATCAGTAAAAAACGTCTTCATTCGTTCTATGTCATTTCGCCAGTCCGCCAGGGTATTATCAGACGGATTTTCATCTTTAACAATGCGGGAGAAAAGATTGTCAATATGATGATGAAAGGGAAGAGATTCTCCATATTTACCGCCCGATTCTTTAACTAGTAAATTGACGGATATAGATGATTCCGGCCTCATTATATTGTTATATTCTCTCGCTATGGCAATAGCGACAGCCTTGTCGCTACCAACACACTTCCTTTTTCCATTAACGAGAGTCAATCGGTATTCATTAACAGATTTATCGTAATAAAGAAAATCAGGTAAGTGCCTAAACTCCCTTTTTCTTGGTCTTGATGCCATTTTATGAATCCCTAATTAACTGGCTAACACGAGAAGAAATAGAAGATTCAACACCCCATCTCTCAGATGAATTAACCCAGATTGAGCCATCAATAATTTTTCCTTTTAATTTACCCATCTCTATCCAGTGTTTAATTGTTCTATTGTCTGGAACCGAATCTTTCTCAAACTCACGCCTTCCCCACGCGCTAGCTTTCATTAATTTAGTATTATTAATCATAATCTTACATAGCCCCTTTTAATTTGCCTGCAAACTCCTTAGCAATCAATTCAACTCTATCACTGAGTTGTTGCAGCGTTTTAATATCAGCATGATTGACATCAAGCATCAATATTCTGTTTGTTAATTCTGAAATTGTTGTATATTGAGCGAAGTTGACTAGCCTTTCTTTCCCTTTATGTGGCCCATGAGTCCATACCTGCCTTATATTTAAATAATATCGGTTCCTGCTATAAGTGATAGCGTATTTTCCTAAATATATCTTCATATTTCTTTCCTTATATTTCTCACATAATAAGACAACACTGACTTAGCGCTGAATGTCATCTGATGCTCAGACATAATTAATTTGAATCGCTGTGTATATTTATCGAGAATAGCGGTGACTGCTTTGTCATCGTATTTCGATAGTTGAGTGAGTTCATTTAAGCATTCCCTTGCTATTGCTCTGCGTCCGTTTTCAAGAGCTTGGTCATTCATCTAGATTAGATTTAGAATCAGTTATTTTCATTTTTATGATTCCATATCAAATCAGCTAGTTTGCTGCAAGATAAGTAACATGCTTCCGCTGATATTATTATTTGTTGCAATTTTTCTATATTCTTTTCCGTAATATTGATATGTTGATAAGTTACACCTTCTACATCTACTATACTTATTTCAAAAATATCA